>NZ_PNDH01000066.1:0-25467 GCF_005887175.1 Pseudoalteromonas sp. S1612
ATCTTTCGATATTGAATTGACTGTGCTGAATAACTACCTAAGTAATTATTCTGTTGGTCACTCAGTTTAAATTGAGACTCTAAATTTGTTTGCCTCACTACCTAAGTAGCTTGGCTGTTAGAACTCAATCTGTACGAGTGCCCACACAGATGATTGCTTTATATTGTTAAAGAACGTTGCGACGTTGTCGCTAGGGATGCGTATAATACATCCTTTATTTTTCGAGTCAACACTTAATTTTAAACTTTCTTACGATGATTTAAACTTAAGTTTTATTTAACTCTCTGAGTAGTTCGTGCCTCGCTATGCGTTGGCGTTCCCCGTCTCAGTGGGGTCGCATTATAGGGAGATCCGAAAACAGATCAACCTTTTTTTTAGATCTTTTTCCTGTTTGCTCAACTTTCAAGCAAATACTATTGAAATGGTATGGAAAGAGCTTACTTTAGGTCGTTTTTTGCACTCTTATTAACTATTTACTATAAATTTCATTGCTATGTTCAATTAAGACGTTAAGATAGCAAGTTCACAATGTTAAATTAATGTTTATTTCCTGTTTATTGGTAGATCAAAATGAAATTACCCGATCAAAAATCTTTTATCTTTGCAGTTATTCTTGCTGTTGTTGGTTTTGTTATCGTTAAGTTTGCACTTGCAAGCCTAGCATTAGACCCTGCACTACTATTTGGTGCTGGTTTATTAATTGGTGGACTTGTCATTGCTGCAATGTCATCAGTAAGTGCAGAAGAAGCCGAAGTAAAAACAAAAACACTTTATGTTGGCAATCTTCCTTATCGCGCAAATGAAGGCGTTGTACGTGCTTTGTTCGAAGAGCAAGGCAAGGTATTTAATGTTCGTTTATTGAAAGATAAGAATACTGGCAAACGTCGCGGCTTTGGTTTTGTTGAAATGGCTCAAGCTGATGCGGATAACGCAATTGCTAAGTTAAATGATAGTGAGTTCCAACAACGTACTTTAAAAGTACGTGAAGCAAAACAAAAACAAGAAGATGATTCTAACTCTTACCGTTCAGAGTCGGATCAAACAGTGTAACTTGCTTAACGGCTAGTTTATCACTACATATATCAGCCGTTGCATAATACCGCAGCGGCTTTTTTATGCCTGCTTGATCATCGCTTAAATTCAGTAAAGATCTAACTCGCTTAGCAATAGCCGCACCAGAATCTAACAACTCTATATGTGCTTTAAAGTAATCACTAATTGGTTTAGCAAGAATAGGAAAGTGAGTACAGCCTAATACCAGCACATCGATATCTTTATTAATATTTAATCGGTTTAACTCAGCGTGCAGCTTTTCTATATCTAAGTATTGGGTAAAAAAGAATGTTTCTGCCAGGGTGACCAATTCAACACTACTATATAAGCTTGTAGTTATAAGTGAGGCATGCTCTTTAATCAGTGTATCCGTATATGAACTTGCTACTGTAGCAGGGGTTGCCAATAATCCAATATGCTTTGATTGTGTTATTTGTGCTGCGGGCTTAATCGCAGGTACAACCCCTACAATTGGAATATCTGTTATTTGACGTACCGCACTTAATGCAGATGTTGAGGCGGTATTGCAGGCTATAACAATTAAGTCGACATTGAGCGACTCATTTTTGATAAATTGGATTAGTCCACATAAGCGACTAATTATAGTCTGCTGCGACTGTGCACCATAAGGCAATAATGCATTATCCATGAAGTAACTATATTGAGCGTGAGGAATGCTTTGCTGAATATGCTCAAGTACTGTGGTTCCACCTATACCTGAATCAAATACCATGATGTGCGCTGACAAACTACCATTCCTACTCTTTACTTAGAACGGCAGTTTGCCATGAGGCTTTTATAAAAGAAAGTAGTTTTACTCAGCGTCTAGTTTTGCAGTAGCTGTGTTTAATTTATCTAAGTTTTCAAACATGGTGTTAGTGTAATCAACCAGTTTATCTATTTCTTGTTGATCTTGATTTAGCCATTGAATGATACCTGATAGCTGGCTTTCTAATCCTAGTGCTTGCGCTTTAGAGTAAGCCGATTTTAGATCATCATTAAAAGGCGCGACAGTTTCGGCAATGGCCTTTTCTGAGGTTGGCTTAATTTGTTCATACTCTTTAATAGCTGCCACAGTTTTGCTTTGACGTAAGTCCATTGAAAATGCCACCAGCTGTTCATTTCCTAAGCTGAGTTCTTGGGCTTGTTCAAATGCTTTATCTAAGTCACCACTGAAAAAGGTTTTACTTACATCTTGTAACTCTGCCATTAAATCATTTATAGCTTGCTGTTCGTCTTCATTAAGCTCTCCATTTACTGACATAGAAAATGACAACTCACGAGACTCAGAAAATTGCGTACTAAATGCTTGTGAGCTTTCAGTTTGCTGATAGCGACTAGATGACTGGGATTGGTAAGCGTCTGCAAAACTAATACTCACCTCATCACCTTCTGCGGTGGTAAAAGTGTAATCAGCGCTGTTACTAAGGTTCACATATTGCGATTGACTAACCGTTACGCTTGCTGGCTGAGGATTAAATAAGTTCTGCTCAAATTTATCAAGGCCATTAAAGATGCCCTCTTTTGATTTATCAATACCCTCTTCAAGCTCTTGATTAAATACGCCCATACCTTTTAATTCATCTACAGCTTCATCAACACCTGTTTGCACGCCTTTACGTGCCTGGTTGAGTATATCTTGTAGCTTGTCATCATCGGCACCATTGGCTTTGGCTTTTTTTACTGAGCTTGTCACAAAGTCTAAAACATTTTTGACTACTTCATTAAAATCAAACAATGGTTTGTCTTTTTTCGCTTCAGCAACCGGCAAGCCTAATTCTTTTGCCATTTTGTCACCCAATACGACAGCAGCCAATTCTTTTCCGCGTTGCTGATAGCTAGTTGGTGGGGAGTCTATTTTAGGCTGTGGCATTGCTTGCTTAGTATTGTATTTATTGGCATTGCTGTTTGGAACAAAACTAAAGTTACCTATTTTCATGAGAAGACTCCTATTTAGACATACTCTTATATCGGCCAAGTAAGCCTATACTGTAGTAAAATGCTTAAAAAAAGCTCACTATATTTGATCAAAACTAGACAAATACGCTTCGCTCCCTACAATAGCGCCGATAAACAGATCTCAACGATAAGGTTATACCGTTAATGGCAGTTATAAATATAGATACCACGCAGTACGATGCACAATTAAATGAAAAAGAGCAACGTATTACAGAGCAGTTTCAACGTTTCGGTGTAAAACAGTTAGAAGTATTTAGCTCTGAGCCTATTAACTACCGTCAACGTGCAGAATTTAGAGTATGGCACGATGGTGACGATCTGTTTCATATTATGTTTGATCAACAAACGAAAGATAAAATACGTGTTGATACCTTTGATCCTGCAGCTCCTTTAGTAGGTGAAGTTATGCAGGTAATGATTGATAACTTAAAAGGCTGCGAAGTACTGCGTCGTAAATTATTCCAAATAGATTATTTATCGACCCTAAGCGGTGAAATTTTAGTGAGCTTGCTTTATCACAAGCCACTTGATGAACACTGGTTAACTGAGATTAATGCCTTAAAGGAAAAGCTAAGTAGCCAGTACAAAATTGACTTTATTGGCCGTGCACGTAAGCAAAAAGAAAAATTAGGCGATGACTTTGTTACTGAGCGTTTAATGGTAAATGGCCAAGAGCTAATCTATCAACAGGTAGAAAATAGCTTTACTCAGCCTAATGCGAAGGTGAATATTAAAATGTTAGAATGGGCACAAGAGCTATGTAAACCACTAAACAATGATTTACTAGAGCTGTATTGTGGTAACGGAAACTTTTCAATTGCACTTGCGGGCTCATTTAATAAAGTGCTGGCAACAGAAATATCAAAATCGTCTGTACATTCAGCGCAATATAATATTGCTCAAAACAAAGTAACTAACTTAGATATTATTCGCATGTCGAGCGAAGAGTTTACTCAGGCAATGAAAGGCGAGCGTACTTTCTCTCGCTTAGATGGTATTGACCTTAGTAGTTACAACTGCCAAACCATTCTAGTCGACCCACCTCGTGCTGGCATGGATACCCTAACGTGTGATTTAGTGGCTAACTATGAGAATATTATTTATATATCATGTAACCCAGATACGTTAGAGCGTGATCTTGATCACTTAACACAAACCCATGAAGTTAAGCGCTTTGCAATATTTGATCAATTCCCTTACACACACCATATTGAATCTGGTGTATTTTTACAGAGAAAATAAAATCTAATACTATAATGCCAGCGCCTTGATAAGTGCTGGTATTTGCTCTTCACTAAATACTTTAACTTGATTCTTTACCAATAGCTTAGCGGTCAGCCCCATGCCTTTTACTTTCACCCCACTATGGCTTCCATCATAAATTGTATTACGGCCACACGAAGGGCTAGACTCTTTTAGTAAAGCAAAGCGGATATTATGCTTATTACAAAGGGCTAATGCTTTATTAGCGCCAGCTTCAAATGCACTTGTTACATCCTCAGCAGTATTTGTAATAACTCGATTTTGCTTTATCTCAGCGGGCGCTCTAGGCACGAGTAAACCACCAGCAATCTCAGGACAAAATACGATTAATCTATTTTGCTTTTGCCACAAATTAAGTTGAGGGTGCAATATTGTTTGGCCTTTACCATCATAACGAACTGGCAAACCTAACAAACAACTTGAGATTAAAATTTTTTTCATAATGAATTTTCTTCTACAAATAAAAAAGCTCCTTTCGGAGCTTTTTTATTTCACTAAACTACTTATTTATTTGCTAAGTAGTTAATAAGTGCGCTTACATCTTCTGGCGATGAAATACCTGACTCGCCACCTAAGTTAAGCTTATATTTACCATTAACAATAAATGTTGGAACGCCACGCAGTGCCCCTTTTCCTTTAAAGTAATCTTGGTCGCGCTTCATTTTAGAGCTCAGTGTACGTACCGAGAAGCTTTCAAATAGTTTATCAAATTTGTCGCCATCTACACCTTGCGCTAAAAATACATCTTTTACATCTGCAAGCTCATTAAAACGAGCACGCTTTGCGTGAATGTGGTCAAACATCGCTGAAATAATTTTATCTTTTTGCGGTAGTACTTCAGCAGTAGCTAGTGCTTGGCTGATCATGGTTTGATGTTCTGGGTCACGAACGCCCACGAAATCCACATGGCTTTTCTTGAACTTTACGTTTTTGTCTAGCTTAGGTTTGATCTCAGCAAGCAGTGGCTCCATGTTATTACATGCAGGGCAGTAAAAAGAGAAAAACTCTTTTACTTCTGGTTTTCTGGTTGCACGATCAGAGACGACATCATAATGTACGCCCTCCTCGTAAGTGGCAGCAAAACTGGTTGCAGCTAAAGGGAGTAATACAGCAAGCAACCCTGCTTTAACTAATTTGATCATTATTATGGTGCTCCAAAAATTATAGTTCTAGTAAAAAGCTAATTAACTCATCAAGTTCTTGTTGGCTCTTGATTGTATTAATATTGATTTTATATTTGTCATTTACGATAAATGTAGGCACGCCAGTTAATGCGCCAAGTTCAGAATATTTATTCTGCTTATCTTGCATGGCACGTTCAGCTGCTATGATAGGCAAACTAGCAATATCATTATCAAATGTGCTGTTATCAATTGCGTTAAGCTCTAATAACTTCTTAACGTCTTTAATTTCTGTTAATGGTGCACGCTGAATATGGATGCTTTTAAAAATTTGCGCTGTTACTGCTTCTGCTTGACCATGTTTTTTTGCAATTAAGTAAGCAAAGCTCAGGTTACTTTGTGCTTGTGGTGAAACGCCCCCTAAAAAGTTAACATGATTTTTTACAAACTCAGCCCCTTCAGGTAAGTTTTCTGCAATCCCTTTTGCTACCGGCTCAAACTTAAAACAGTGCGGGCAATAGAAAGAGAAGAATTCGGTTACGTTTGGCGTTTTACTCTTTTCAACGTCAATCACAGTATATTGATTACCTGCTTCAAAGTTGGCAGCTAGTGCTGCGAAAGGTAAACATAGGATCAGTAAACTTAGTTTTAATTTTTTAAGCATGAATATCTCGTTATACTTCTTTTTTAAATAAAAATATTATGGCAATAATTTTAACGGGGCTTCTTGCAAAGCTGCAAGCTGTTCTTTAAGCGCTAAAATTTGTTGCTCCCAGTATTTGTCATCTGCAAACCATGAAAAGTTCCGTACAAAAGCTGGATCGCTCCAACGTTTTGCAACCCAACCCATGTAATGAATCATACGCATGGCGCGAAGCGGTTCGATCAGCTTCAGTTGTGAGTGATCAAAATCACAAAACTCTTCATACGCATTCACTAAAGTGTCTAACTGTAACAGCTGTGTTTGTCGATCGCCACTGAGCATCATCCATAAATCTTGAATTGCAGGTCCTTGGCGGCTATCGTCTAAATCAACAAACATCAGCGCATCCCCAGCCCATAAAATATTACCAGCATGGCAGTCTCCGTGTAAGCGAATACTGTCTACATTTTTATATTGCAGCTGCGCTTGGGCAATAACTAAATCTAAAATAGTGTAAAAGGAAGTCTCTAGTCCCATAGGGACTAAATTACTTTTTTGTAAATGAACTTTAGCTGTATGCAGGTATTCATCACAACTAACGATTGGTCTTTGGGTAAAGGGCTGCGTTTTCGCTACTTGGTGCATGCGACCAATTAAACGCCCTAGTACGTCAAGCTGATCTAAATTATCGACTTCAAATAAACGCCCACCTACACTTGGGAATAAAGTAAATAAATACCCTTGGTATTCAAATAAGCTTTGCCCATTATGCTTTATTGGCGCAACGACCGGTACTTCTGCGGCTGCCAGTTCAAAAGCAAAATCATGTTCCTCTTGAATTTGTGCTTTGCTCCAGCGCTCAGGCCGATAAAACTTAACAACGTAACGTTTTCCACCCTCAGCTACAAATTGATACACTCGATTTTCGTAGCTATTTAGCGCTAGCAACCCTGACTCAGCGTAAATATCAACGCTTTCGATGGCATCCAAAATAAGATCTGGGGTTAAGTCAATAAAGCTAAATTTACTCATATACTTCTTATATAAAAGAAAAGCGGGAATATCCCGCTTTTTTGTTAATATCAGTGTTCGTCTTTTAATACAGACTCTTTATCGCGCTTTAAAAAAGTTACTTTGCTGCGATATTTGGTTATCGGGTTCGTTTATTGGCGACAGTACAAAGTTAAACTCGGTCATTGGCGCTTTTAAATCATAAGGGTCCATTACTAATGATAACGGCACATTATGCGATTCACCAGCGTTCACCGTAAAGGTGGTATCACCTATGTATTTATAGTTATCTAACCCTTTAACATCAATAGAGAATGTTTGCTCGTACTGTGCCTTATTAATCACTTTTAAGGTGTAGGTGTTTTCAACTAAGCCATTAAAATCGACACGATACAACTGATTGCGATCACGGATAATATCAAAGTCCATAGGTTTACGCATAGCTATATTGGCTACCAACGCACCGGTAAGTAAGACTAAAATAATACTGTAACCAATCAGCTTAGGACGCAGCGGATGAGTTTTATTCTCTGGGGTTTCTAAGTTACGCTCAGTGGTATAAGAGATAAGCCCTCGAGGATAATTCATTTTGTCCATTACGCCGTCACAGGCGTCAATACACGCGCCACAGTTTATACACTCGTATTGCAGACCATTACGAATATCAATCCCAGTTGGGCAAACTTGCACACACAAGTTACAGTCAATACAATCACCTAACCCCAGCTCTTTTGGGTCTTGTTTACGTGACCGTGGCCCGCGGTTTTCACCACGCGCTTCATCGTAGCTTACAGTAAAGGTGTCTTTATCAAACATTGCTGACTGAAAACGTGAGTATGGGCATATATGTAAACACATAATCTCGCGCATCCAACCCGCGTTACCATAAGTACAAATAGTAAATACAATAATACTAACTAAGGCATAACCGCCTACGTTAAAGGTAACAAATTCAGGGAGTAGTTCGCGAATAGGCGTAAAATAACCAACAAAAGTTAACGCGGTATACAAAGAAAATAACACCCAACTAGTGTGCTTTGCGGTTTTTCGCCAGAATTTGTCAAAATCCATTGGCCGTTGGTCTAACTTTTTACGTTGGTTAGCACTGCCCTCAAACTTTTCTTCAAACCAAATAAAAATAAAGGTCCATACTGTTTGCGGACAGGTATAGCCACACCATACGCGGCCATAAAAAGTAGTCACTAAAAATAGAGCAAACGCCGCAAGCATAAAAATAAATGCAAGAATAGTGAAGTCTTGTGGCCATAGGGTTAAACCAAAAATATTAAACTTTTGCTCCATTAGCTCAAACAACACAGCTTGCTGGCTATTAAAGTTGATCCAAGGCAATAACATAAACGCTAGCATGCCTAAAAAGCCAATGCGTTGTCTTAGTAATTGATGAAGCCCTGTAACCGCACGTACATAAATGCGATTGCGGGGGTTAAATCTATCTTCTTGACGGCTCAGATCAGGTTTTTGGATCTTAACCTCTGTTGGTATGTTTTTTACTTTAATTTGCTTATCCATTGAAGTTCCTCAACGCCGCTAGGAAATAAAAATTCAGCAATCTTTTTGTACTTTTCGCCTAAGTGTAGCAACTTGCATGCTAAACATAATACGCTTTAAGTCGCACTTGTGTACTTTCAGATATTTCAGAAATATCTAACTACTGCCTCTTATTATACGCATATTAGCTAAAATTACTGACTAGATTGCTAATAATTTATTCAATTTGTGACTTGCTTTTAAGGTGTATTTTATTACACTTGCCGGCTACTAAAGTGTTGTTTGGATCAAGGTTTGTATATTTATGAAGAAATTTTTTATACTAGTGGTTGTGATCCTAGCATTTTTTACCGTTGATCATCCTTTGGTAAAAGAGCCGCGCGAACGGTTGCTCGGTGATGGTATCGGTTTGTTAAGCAGCTCAACTAAAGTAGATCGCTTTCCTGTAGCAACCATGACGAGAAATAAGGTGAATCAACAATTAGCACTTTCTCGCTCTGAGCAAGACTATGTTGCTAAAACATTTACTACGGATGAATCAGTCAAGTTATTTGAACTACGCTATTGTCGCCAAGGTGATCTAAACCTCTATTTTTACGAAGAACGATTACTTACTGTATGTCGTATTATCAAAGAGTCATTAGCGCAAGCGAGAGTAAAGTAATGGATTTTTCTGGATTAAATAAAAAAGCAAGTAACTCATTTCATAAACATCGCACCATGCTTAAGCAATTGGCACAGGGTAAAACGTTAAAATGCGAACATTGTAATGGCGTATTAACCCTTAACTTAGCCACCAGCGAGCCTGGTAAGGGAGTAATACAGTGCAAACAAGGTTGCACTGATATTGAATTAGAAATTGGCGGTTAGGTGTTAAGAATAACGATTGAGCGCTAGAAAACTTACTCTTCCCACCCTTCATCAGTATATAAACCACTGTTAAGCGCTACAATTTCGATAAGTTCAGCAAAACCTAACGCAAAGTCGCCCATTAGCTCGTACTGCTGCTCACATAAGTGCAATTCATCAATATTATTTTGTTGTGCAATTTGCACAATGACTGGTTTATCGAGTGCAAAAAAACTGAGCGTAGCCTGTGCGCTTTCAAGCGCTTGCTTGTATTGAATGTCTAGTTGCTCACTTGCTAATAACTTATGGGTATACGCTTGGCTTGCGGTTAAAAAACCCGCTGACCACTGCTGGCAAAAGTCATATTCAAACTCAGCGGGTAACTTATAACCCAACTCAAATACTTGCTCACTCACCTGATGGTGTAATGCCATAAACAAAAATAACATGTCTTCATCAAGGTCGTTTGCTGTATCAGGGAGAATATTTTCTAACCATTGGTGAACTTCTAGCGGCTCAGGTGAACATATAACGCCAAATAAATAACCTTGGCTTTGGGTAAGGCTCATTGCGCCTGATTGGGTATTTAAAAACTCGCTGAGCAGCTTGGCATGCTGCTCAGTAAACTGAGGTATTTGCATTAAAACTCTTTATATAAAATATTAAAATTTAAGTGGGTAACGACCTTGGTTATCTGGTCTGCCTAAAAACTTCACCGCGTCATGAACTTCTTTGGGTAAAGTTAGATCAGGTTTAACGTATCCCGCAACTTTAAAGTCAAAATTAGCCTTTAGTGTAGCATCTGCCTCTAGCCCTAATCTATTGTCTGGCTCGATGAGTATAGCAACATCGCCCGACTTACAACTTAATTTGCCACTAAGATCACCAATATTGAACCAACCAGTTAAACCTTGTACGTCAATATCAGGACTGGCTATTTCACCTTGTAGTGATTGGCAATATGGCGCTCCAGAAACGTATTCATCAAGCTCTAAGATTACACGTCCTTTAGCAGTAACTGGTAACGGTAAATCAATTCGCTGCATTGCTCGCTCAACCGTTGAACGCACTACGGTATCAGTTATTTTAAGTTCATCATTTGCTAGTGAATAACTAATATCTGCATAGCCCGATATGTCACTGCGTTCGCGAGGATTACCAAAGCGTAAGTTAGTATTCACTTGAGCTTTAAATAACGCCCAGCCAGATATATCCCAGCGTACATTATTTAATTGCTCACCTTCAAAGCGCAGCTGCATAACTTGTCCCTGCCACAACGTGCCAGCAGTTTGTCCTATTTCTAGCTGCGGTGGAAAATACGGTTTAGCTAAATTTACAGCAACCGCAGCCGGTAATTTAATAACGCTAAAAACAATAAAGCTCATTAAAAAAACGATGGATAATATTATTATTTTTTTCATTAACTACTTCTCTAATACTAAACGGCTTACGCGTACATAACCGGATTTATCATCTTGGCTTAAATCTAGATTTTCTACGCTTAAACCATGCTGATTAACGAGCTCGTCAATCCATTGGATTAATAGATTAAACTCTACTGAGTCGAGCGTTAAACGAAGTGAGTTATCATTAGGCTGCATTTTACTAATATTAATGCTGTAACGGCCGCGCGTATTATTAACTATTTGGCTGAGATTTTGACTACTCACAGCTTGCGTTTTACCCGCGGCTTTGAGCTTAACAATACTCTCGTCTACCCAGGCTAACAATTCTTGCTGTTTTATTTGTGATTGCTGTGCCCGCTCTATCGCAGTATTTAAAGGCCTAAAAACCCCCATCACCAAAACAAAAATGATAAATACACCGCCTGCAACCATAATTAGTTGTTGCTCTTGCTCTTTTAATGAACGCCAATATTGCATTAACTGCTGCTTCATTGTGCACCTCGCAGTCTGATTTCGCCGACGATAAAATCGCCATCATTATTTAACGAGCCCTGCTCAACAGTAACCCCTTGCTGCTCGAGAATGGCTTTAACCTTACCAAAAGTTTGAAAGTCTTTACCACGCGCTCGAATGCGCAATTCATTACGGCGTTTGTCAAAGCGTAATGTTTGTGGCGTAAACTCATTCACTTGCGAAAACACGCTAACCAATTTACTGGTTAAATCTAAAAAGCCAGCATCGCTAACACCTTGTACTTTATTCAATGCACCCTGTATTTGATTTTTAATTAAATGAGGGCGTACTCGTGTGCCGGGAAAGGCTTTTTGATATCGCTCTACTACTTGCGATTTAGCTACTTCTAGCTGCGAATTAAGCTGATGCAATTCAACCGCTTTAATAGTCACACTTGATACCAAGGCAACCACACTAATAATGGCAGCACTTTTCCAGTAACCCCACCATAACGCAGTTTTCTTTTTAAGGGTGTAAGGTCCTTGACGCAAATTAAACTTAAGTTTATCAAGTTGTTTAGCAAATAATGCTAACGGTAACTCATAGTCACTTGTTTGCGGATATAAGTTAAGTGCTTCAGGAAATTGATCAGCAGGGCTGTAATGCTTGATATCAGGATTGCCTAATGCTACTAAATACTCGTTTAGCCAACTGTTTTCAACCGCGCTAATATGCCAGTCACCTTGTTTAAAGAGCCACTGTTTATTAAGTTCGATGGCAGTAACACATGACTCTTCAGCGCCTGGCAATAGCAATGCATCCGGTACTATTTGATATGGGGTGAGTTGATGTTGTTCAAATACTTCTAACCAGTGCTCAAACCAATCACGGTTCGTTAGTGCAATCTTAATTGCATGCTGCTCATCAACCATAGTTGGCTCCCCAAGCGCGATATAAATGTCGTCTATATCGCATGCAATATCTTCTTCGAGCATATAGGGCAATGCTTGCTCTAATTTACGGCTCCACTTTGTTGGCAGTGTCACCGTTTTTAATTGCACCTGGTCACATGGTAAAAGTACCACAAGTTCTCGGGTTAATGCTTTTTCAGTTAGTTCACTTAACTGATTGGCATTTTGTAGCTCGCCACTGGCTATTATTTCTTGTTCTTGTGGTGAGTATATTAACCAGTTAAGTAAATCTTGCTCGGTTTGACCCGTGCGGATCAACAGTATCTCTGTCACTGTACGCCTCCAAATTTTCGCGCCAGTATCGTTACCTCGCCATTGCTGGCATACAGTAATGTGGTCATCGAAAAACGCAAATCAACAAATTTTGCCTGCGTTTGTAATTTAAAATATTCACTTTTTAAACTAAAAAGCTTTTCTACTGCTTTGATATTTTTGCCGCCTTGTTGTTTAACAGACTCAAAAAACTCTTCAATATTATCAAAGCCATTTTCAGGTCGCGCTGCGATTACCGCTTGAGCACCCGAAACACTCAGTTCGTCTATTAGGCCACTGAGCAATAAAGCTTGCTCTTCAGTGACTGTATTAACATTAATTGAAAGTAACGTACTGCCTGGGATCACACAGACATAAGGCAACACCTTTTCCATCACTAAAGGGTTAAATCCTTTAATTAAACGCAGTTCAGATACCGAAGCAAATAGGCTATTTGCTGTCATATACGGAAACTGACGCGATAAATACTCGCCTTCTTCAGCTCCTGAGCGATACGTAATACTATTTTTATCTAACCAGTCAAAAACACTATCAGCCATACCTTCTTCAGACTCATCACTGGGTAAGTCTTCTATATTTTCTAATATGGCAAACAACGCTTTATGCGCAGGGTTCGTTTTATTAGTACTGTTTGGGTCAGGCTCAGCACCAAGCGCATTTAAGTTTAAACAGGCTTGTAAATCAGTTAACTGACCGCTTAACGTGCCGTTATCAACTGGATACTTAACATCACCTTGCTTTGCCCACGGCTGCGCTAAGGTGGTTTTTTCTGGATCGTCTTTTTTACTTTGAATTAAGCCTTTAATAGCTAATTCTTCAGCGCCATAAGCATACCATTTAGCCTGTTGCTGACTCTGCAAGTTAGTACTTCTTTGTACCTGTAACATTAAGTTCGCACTCATTTCTACGGCTAAAATAGCAGCCAGCGCGACAATAAATAACACAATAACTAACGCCGCGCCGCGTGATGTTTTTTGATTCATCAAGGCGTTCCTCGGCCATTTGGTTGCGATTGGTTAGTTCCATCATTAACTGGTTTAGGTAACTCTTTACCGAGTCCTGGCACTAAAAAAACGCGCCTAATTGGTTCTGCGTCCATTTGCTTTAACGTTACAGCTACCGCTTTAGGTAACGCTTTAATTTGCCAGTTTTCTTGCCACTCACCGTTACCATCTAAAAACTCAAACTTAAGCTCTTCTACGTCAGCTAAAACAACTTGGCTACGAGGCTCCATATTATCAAGTTGATCAACATAAATGCGATATACTCGTTCTAAGTTGTCATCAATTACTCGATAACCAACAGCTTGCAGCTCTGAGCGAGGAAGCAAATTAATGGGATTCATCCAACCATCACGCACAAAGGCAATGCCATCAAGCTGGCTTTCTAAAATGTAGCGCCCTGCAAGTAAGTAACTCTCTTGAAAATCCCCAGCTTCATTACGCACTTGACGTTTAGTCATTTGGCTAAAGTCTTGATCCATTAACCTAAAGGCTGTTTGTAACCCATTTAGCTCAGCAATTTTTTCATCTGATGCTTCTTTGGCACGCGTGGTGGTATCAAGTATTTGGTGGGTGGCCATAATAACAAACGCCAACACCCCTAGTGCCACCATCACTTCTAATAATGTAAAACCGCGCTGCTTCACTTATGGCTTACCTTTATTTAAGTAAGTACTTAACTCATAAATTGAATTTTCATACTTATCATCTGTAAACACATTAATAGTGACCTTTACAAAGCTCTTATCAGCAGTGGGCACAACATCTTGGCGCCAAAACCATTCAATCCCCGCCATCATCTCAGTGCCGCGGGTACCATTTTTACCTTGCCATTTCTCGCCTTTCGTTCGTTGTTCTACCAATACATTCTCGGCTACCCATGAGCCATACGTTTGCTCTTCAATACTCGATAAGTGATGAATATGCTCACCAGTTGCTTGCATTGCAGCAATACCCGCCATAGCACAAATACTTAGCGCAACTAAGACTTCTAATAAGGTAAAACCTTGGTATTTTTTCATTATTGGGGCTCTCGACGAAAATCAACTGGCGCTGCAAATTTACCTTCAATAAAATATACCGGCTCCGCCTGATCTTTTAACTCAAGCATAAGCTGAAATGCACTTACATCAGCAGAGGATAAAAGAAGTACTTGAGGAACTTTTAATTTTTTAAGTTCTAATAAACTATCTTCATTATCGCCACTCATTAACTCACGCCAGTTAGACTGCTCTAATAAGTTATCTTGTGCCCAAGGTAGGTCTTCTAGATTAAGTGTTACTTTAAATTGCTGGTCAAACTCAATTGGTTTAAATAACTCTTCCCGCTCAAAGCTGGTCCACTTTTCGCCATCAAACACTAAAAACTCAAGCGTATTTTGATCAACTAATAGACCTAACTCTACCTGATTAAGTACGGCAAATTCCGATGCGGCATTAATGGTGGTATGCAGCCTACTTGCTTGCTTATCTAGCTCTTCCTCTGCGCCGCCATCTAAGCTGTATACCACCATTTTGGTGGCAAAGGCGATGATCACCAATACCACTAAAATTTCTATTAAACTAAAACCATATTGCTTCGCACTCAGGTGCTTAAGGTTTACCCGCATGGTAAACCCCAATCAACTAAGTTTAAGCGTATGATTAAGTTAATGCCCATTACTGCTTATCTTCACCCCAGTTACCAATATCATCCTCAGTAGCCGGTTCGCCATCAGGCCCCATTGAAAAAATATCAATTTTACCTACTTCACCTGGGTAAATAAGTTGGTAAGGGTTGCCCCATGGATCTTCTGGCAATTTACTAATAAAACCGCCATCAGGAAAACGCTTTGGGATAGGCTCAATGCTGGTTTTAGTTACCAACGCCTCAAGCCCTTGCTCTGTACTCGGGTAGCTTTTATTTTTTAACTTGTAAAGGCTAACGGCATCTTCTAACTGCTGAATATCTAAATGCGCTTTATCAATAGCCGCTTCTTCTTGCTGCCCCATAATATTAGGTGCCACAATCGACATGATCATCCCGATGATAACCAATACCACCATCACTTCTAATAAAGAAAAACCTGATTGTTTATTCACGTTATTACCTCGTTATTCTAAAAACACTAAGCAAAAATGATTTAAGTAAATCATTAATATAAAAAATAATTAAAGGCCAACAGCCTTATTCATCGCCATAATAGGTTGCAAAATTGCCATTACTATAAACAGTACAATGACTGCCATAGAGGCAATCATTGCAGGTTCTAATAATTTTAATGACACATTAACCATACTTTCAAACTCGCGATCTTGATTGTTAGCAGCTCGTTCTAACATTTGCTCAAGTTCACCGGACTTTTCACCACTGGCTATCATATGCAGCATCATTGGTGGAAACAACTTAGTTTGCTGCAGTGAAGCACGTAGGCTTGCCCCTTCACTTACTCTTTCTGCAGCATCGGCCACAGCTTGTTTGATTTTTTCGTTAACTAATACCCCACCAGAAATACGCATTCCTTCTAGTAGCGGTACTGAACTTGACGATAAAATACTTAAAGTACGAGCAAAGCGCGCGGTGTTAATCCCTCTAGCAACCTTACCAATGCCTGGCATATGTAATACTTTTGCATCCCACCAAAACCGTACCTTAGGTTTTTTAAGCGCATACTTGATTCCAACCGCGGTAGCGGTGATCACCAGTAAACTTATAAACCAGTAATTTTGCACAAAATGACTACCCGCCATAACCCACTCGGTAGTCCAAGGTAAAACTTGTTTGGTTTTTTCGAACGTTTTTAATATTTTAGGTACTACAGTACCTAATAACACCGAAACAATACCAATAGCAAACACCACCAAAATAATCGGATACACCATAGCCTGCGTAATTTGACTGCGCATATGTTGGCGCTGCTCGGTATAATCAGCTAGCCTGTTGAGCACTTGATCTAAGTGACCTGACTTTTCACCTGCCGCCACCATAGCGCGGTATAAATCGTCAAATACATGCGGAAACTCACTCATCCCATCAGCCAGGGTATAACCTTCCACTACTTTAGAGCGCACCGACATTAACATACGTTTTAAGCGTGGTTTTTCACACTGCTCAGCAACCGCCATCACCGCCCCTTCTACAGGAAGGGCAGACTGAATTAAGGTTGCAAGCTGACGAGTGATCAAAGCAAGATCGGCAGTTGATATGGTTGGTTTAAATAAAGAACCGAGTAAAGGTACTTTTTGACCTTTAACTTGTTTGTCATCTTGCGCAGCAGGCACCACCTCAAGTGGTGTGAGCTTTTGATCGCGCAGAAGCTGACGAACTTGCTTAGCTGTATCGGCTTCTAAAATACCTTTTTTTTCTTTTCCCCGGCCATCTAATGCGCGGTATTCAAACGCTGCCATAGCTAGCCTTCCTCACGCGTTACGCGCAGTACTTCTTCAAGCGTTGTTTTACCTGCAAGAACACGGCTGCAGCCATCTTGACGAATGCTTGGGCTGTGCTTACGAATGTATTTCTCTACGCTTTGCTCACCTTTACCGCTGTGGATCATTTCACGAATGGTTTCGTCGACAACCAATAACTCGTGAATACCAGTACGACCTCGGTAGCCATTAAAGTTACACTCTTCACATCCTACCGCGCGGTAAATCGTCGGTGCATTGTCAAACGGTACGCCGAGTAATTCACATTCACGCTCATCTGCAACGTGACCTTCTTTACAGCTATTACATAGAGTACGTACTAAGCGCTGGGATAACACCCCCAGTAATGAAGACGATAATAAAAACGGCTCAACGCCCATATCTTCCATACGAGTGATTGCACCTGAGGCGGTATTAGTATGTAACGTAGACATAACTAAGTGGCCAGTAAGTGATGCTTGCACACCAATTTGGGCTGTTTCTAAATCTCGTATTTCACCGACCATAACTACATCAGGATCTTGACGTAAAATGGCGCGCAGACCACGGGCAAAAGTCATATCAACCTTGGTATTAACCTGTGTTTGGCCAATACCTGGGATTTCGTACTCGATTGGATCTTCAACCGTTAAGATATTACGATCTCGCGAGTTAATTTGGCTCATACCTGCATATAACGTGGTACTTTTACCAGAGCCTGTAGGACCTGTTACTAAGATTATACCGTGAGGCTTGCTAATTAAGTCGGCAAACAGCTCTCGGTTTCGAGCTGTCATACCTAAGTCTTCTAGGTTTAAACGTGCATTGTTTTTATCAAGCAAACGTAGTACCACGCGCTCACCAAAGCTCGATGGCATAGTCGACACACGCACATCTACAGCGCGCCCAGCTATACGCAAACTAATACGGCCATCTTGCGGTATGCGCTTTTCTGCAATATCGAGTTTGGCCATTACTTTAATACGCGATACCAACAAAGAGGCTAGTTTACGATTAGGTTTTAAAACTTCTTTGAGTACGCCATCCACCCGAAAACGAATAACCAGCTCTTGCTCAAATGTTTCAATGTGAATATCAGAGGCACCTTCTTTAATTGCCTCACTGAGCATGGCATTAATCAGCTTTATAATTGGCGCATCGTCGTCACCGGCAAGTAAGTCTTCAGTTTGAGGAAGCTCATCAGCTAGTGAGAATAAATCAACCTCATTACCAATATCTTCCATCATTTGCTGAGTTTCTGAGCTATCACGTTGATACGATGCTTCTAGTAATAGCTCAAACTTATCATCTTCTAGTTGCTCAAGTGTAAAGCCATGTCCTGCAATACGGCGCACTTCTAATAATACATCAACATCCAACTCGCCACGATAGTAAACAACTCGGTTATCCTTATGTTTACTAAGTAACGCACCCACTCGTCTGGCATATGAAAACGGCAAACGCTTTGCTGGCAGCTCAATTAAGTCATCTTGAGCAAGCTGATCATCACTGTGAGTAATTGGATGAACAACATCTTGATTAATATCTTCTATCGCATTAGTCATCATTACGCTCTTGTGCATTTTGTTTGCGTAAATGCTCTTCGTACGTAGGAGGTAGCACTAGTTCGTCATTCCACTCAGGTAAAATAGGCGTGTCTGACTTTGGCATCAAATTAATACCATCTTCACGTTTTTTAAATTGCTCGCCGCGAATAAAGTTATATTTATTAAAGCTAAGTTTATTCATGCTAACGCCATCGCGAATTATGGTCGGTCTTATAAATACAATAAGATTACGCTTACGTTTTGTTGTATTAGTTGACTTAAATAAGTGCCCTAAAATAGGAATATCGCCTAGTAATGGCACTTTTGACACGCTTTCTTGCACATCTTCATCAATCAAGCCGCCTAATACCACCATACCGCCATCATCGGCCATTACGGTTGTTTTAATTGCGCGTTTATTCACTGAAATATCAACTGCCGTTGCGCCACTTACACTGGAAACTTCTTGCTCAATGGTTAATTGCACTGCAGAACCATCGTTAATTTGTGGTGTCACTTTAAGTTTTATACCCACTTCTTGACGCTCAACCGTTTGAAATGGATTTTCATTGTTACTACCTGTTTGTGAACCGGTAATAATAGGCACTTCTTGACCAACTAAAATAGACGCCTCTTCGTTATCCATAGTGGTAATAGATGGAGTCGCTAGGATATTAGAGTTAGTATCGGTTGAAACCGCTTGAACAATTGCGCCCCAGTCATTTTTAATTACACCCATAGCTAACCCATTAATACCACCAAGTAATGACGCAAGCGGGCCGTAATCGCCTTCAGTTGTTTCATCATATTTGGTGACAGTACCTGATTCAGTACCAATAATGTTTTTAGTCACCGTTTTATCTCGTGCTTGCTCAGCAGCTACGGCTAAAGAGCCAACAGGTACTGTTGTACCGTTGTTAAATTGCAGCATGCCGCCTTCTTCTGAAATCCATTGCAGGCCAAAGTTAACGCCATCGCCTTCCATTACTTCAATAATAATGGCTTCCACTAGTACTTGTGCGCGGCGAATATCTAAGCGCTCAATAACAGATTCTAGTGAACGCATAGTATCTGGCTGGGCGGTAATGACTAATGAATTTGAATCTGGGTGAGCTTCAATGCTAGTGTCGTTTTTATTACTACTACGTGATTTAGTAGCTCCACCTTGCGTGTCCTCTGCTAGCGATTTGCTCACACCTTGGAGTACTTTTACTAAATCTTCGGCCTTTGCGTAGTTGAGGTAAAACACTTTGGTATTACCTTGACTTTCCAGTTCTCCATCTAAACGTTTAATGAGCTCAATGGCCCGTGTGCGTGCTTGGCCTTCACCACTAACAATTACACTATTAGTACGACCATCAGCCACCACTTTAGGAATTAAAAACTCAGGTACGCTACCCTTACCACTGTCTTTGTATATATTCTCTACTACAGAGACAACATCATCAGCCGTTGCGAACTTAAGCTTAACGATATCGACTCGCTTATCACCCGCTTGGTCAACAGAGCGAATAATTTCTACTAAGCGGTTAACCGAGGCTGCATGACCAGTTAGCATCATTACGTTGGCCGCATTAAAGTTAGCAACGTGACCGCCGTCTTTTTGGTCGCTAAATTGGCGAACTAAAGGACCTAATTCTTGTACGCTTACATTTTTAACTCGCACAACCCGTGTAATCATCATATCGCCAAGCGCTTGGCTATCAGCAGTAATTAATGGCACGTTTGATTTTTTAGCATCTGAGCTTTTTTCTATTTTTATTATGTTGTTATCCATTTCGACGGCTGAATAACCGTAAACTTCTAAAACATTTAAAAAGAACTGATAGTAAAGTGCCTCATCCATTAATTCGTAACTACGTACATTTACTTTGCCACGCACGTTAGGATCAATAATGATGGTTTTATTAAGATTTTTGCCAACAATATTAATAAACTCATTAATATCTGTGCCCTTAAAGTTAGCAGCGTATTCAACAGCAGCAACCGACATAGAAAGACTTGCCGCTAAAAAAAGTGCTGCATACTTAGCTAACCCTTTTTTAATTTTTTTGAGGTGTAGCACCTGAACCATTATGTTAAAACTCCAAAGCTAAGTTATTGCAGACTAAATAGTACATCTATTTGCTCACCATCACGCTCTATTGTAATAGTTGCATCTGTACTGTTTCGCAGCTCATTCATTGCTGCCATTGCCTGTTTTAAATCTGTTAATTGATAACCGTTAATTGCCACGGCTAAATCGTTATTTTGTAATCCCATTTGTTTAAATAGTTCGGGCTCTTTACCTGGACTCAAACGATAACCTATAAGTTCCCCATCATTCATCGCTTGAGAAACACGTATATAATCAAATAGCTTACCAGGTTCTTCTAAAAGCTCTTCGCGAGTTTCTATTAATGCTTCTTTCACCTCAAGGTTGGCAGTGGCATCAATTTGTTCATCGCTTTGTGCTGAAGGCGCTAAAGGCCCCATTTCAGACTCATCTCGCGCAGCGAGTACCGGCATAGACACTGTTTTGGTAAAGTCGAGCCCATCAAGCATTAAGGTTTCAAAGCGACCACTTACATCTAGAATCACACGATCTGGGAGTATTTGCGATACTTTTGCACGTGTACCTTGCACCACATCCTCTACTAAATAACTCGTCTGGCGACCTTGCGATTCAATAATAGCCATTCCCGCCTTATCATCATTACTAACAGCAACAATACCGGTTAAGTTAATACTAAGACGCGTTTCAGGGGCATTATTAATGACTTTAGTTTGCGAAGCAGTATTGGTGTTTTTTGTTACATTTACTTTACCAAATAAAAATTGCTCAATGATCGAATCTACAGACTGGTTATTGCCACCCACAGCTTGGTTAGAATAGCTGATAGGGGCAAGAGGAGATGTTACTGGCTGCGGCCATAATAGCCACATCAGTTTTGATAATAAAAATGCAATATAAACAACAACTAAAACCATAACCATTGCGCTTAATTTCGCATGCGGTAAACGGTTTAATAACTGCTTAAATTGTTGAACGTGCTGTTCCATAAGTAGTGTTCTTATTTTAATTTATAACGAAATCACTCAGCCATAGTACCTTTTCATTTTTCATTCAACAAGCACGCTAATATTAAACTTTGTAAACAGATTAATTTATTTATCGTATCAGCTATCAAGCAATAGCTACATGCGGTAACGGTTTCGTGATAATTTACCTAGGCAGTAAATTTACTAGGGATGTTTTATGACAAAGAAAACTAAACTCAATGACAGCTCAGAAAACGCTGACGCACTTAAAGTGAGGTTGGACAAATGGTTATGGGCGGCTCGATTTTATAAAACGCGTGCAATAGCTCGAGAAATGGTACAAGGCGGCAAAGTACATTATAATGGGCAACGCAGTAAGGCTAGTAAAATTGTAGAAATTGGCGCAGTTATAAAGCTAGCTCAAGGCGTTGATGAAAAAACCATCACAGTATTAAATATACTTGAAAAGCGCCAAAGCGCCCCCATTGCACAGACCATGTATCAAGAATCTGATGCTAGTATTGCTAAGCGTGAAGAAAATAGTATTGCACGCAAAAATAACAGTTTCTTTGCTCCTCATCCGGATAAAAAACCAGATAAAAAGCAAAGGCGCGAACTTTTAAAAATGAAATCAAGTTAGGTATAGCCGCTCATGCAACAAGATTTACTTCACCGCTATTTATTTGACAACCTCGATGTTCGTGGCGAACTCGTACAAATAGACAACGCTTACAATGAAATGATTGCGAAACACAATTATCCAGAGCCCGTTAAAGCATTATTAGGTGAGCTGCTTGTTGCAACCTGTTTATTAACAGCAACGTTAAAGTTTGAAGGCGAAATTGCAGTTCAACTACAAGGTGATGGCCCCGTAAAATATGCGGTGATCAATGGAGATGATCAACAAAATATGCGTGGTATTGCGCGATTACAACATGAAGTTACTGGTTCAACGGTAAAAGAGCTCATTGGCCAAGGCTACATGGTTATCACGATTACTCCAACTCAAGGTGAGCGTTACCAAGGTATAGTACCTTTAGAGCATGATACATTAAGTGAATGTATAGAAAGCTATTTTGAGCAGTCTGAGCAATTAAAGACGCGCCTTTGGTTTGCAACCGATACTGAAGAAGGCTGCGCCAAAGCATGTGGGCTATTTTTACAAGTGCTACCTGTAGATAAACAAAAATCGATTGAAGATTTTGCTCACTTAGAAGCACTCAGCAATACTATTAAAGATGAGGAGCTACTAGAGCTTGATGCCAATACTATTCTAACGCGCCTTTATCATGAAGATAACCCACGCGTATTTGACCCTCAACCAATTCAATTTAAATGTGGCTGTAATCGCGAAAAAACGATGACAGCTTTAGTTAATGTTGGTCAACAAACGCTTTTGGATGATGTCGAAAAAAATGGTGAGATTAAAATTAGCTGTCATTACTGTTTAAAAGATTATGTATTTAACGAACAAGATATAAAAAGTATATTTAATTAATCTAGCTTTTTAAAACACACTATAAAATAGCCATAATTTTTTATGGCTTTTTTGTGCCCAAAAAATGACACCGGTATCACAAGCTGAGCATTTTTCATGACACCGGTATCATTGAAATTATTCATGTTTTTTCCTTAATTTATATGTTTTTACGGCGTTTATAAGCTCGAATATCCTTAATCCATCTGTTACTATATTTGCAGCTTAAAGGTTACTAAGACCCAGAGCTATCCCGTTCAATCTCACACAATTTAGGTATAAACATGACTTCAAGCGCTACCCGTTTTGTCGATCTAACTGCAGCTGAACTTGTCGAACACGCTATCAGCCGTGGCGAAGGGACTTTAGCCGCCAATGGTGCTTTTGTAGCTAACACTGGTCGTCGTACCGGTCGTTCTCCAAAAGATCGTTTTATTGTTCAAGAATCAAGTACTGAAAATGAAATCCAATGGGGTAATGTAAATCGCCCATTCGATGCAGATAAGTTTGACGCCTTATGGGCACGTGTAGAAGCACATGTGCAAAGCAACGACCACTTTATCTCTCACCTTGAAGTAGGCGCTGATCCAGAGCACTACCTTCCAGTGGTTGTAACAACAGAAACTGCTTGGCACCATATCTTCGCTAAAAATATGTTCATCCAACCACAATCATACAACAAAGCCGACTTTCCTCAGTGGCAAGTAATGAACGTACCTTCGTTTGTATGTGATCCAGAGCGCGATGGTACCAATAGCGATGGCACAGTTATTATTAACTTTGCACAACGTAAAGTGTTACTTGCTGGCATGCGCTACGCAGGTGAAATGAAAAAATCGATGTTCTCTGTGCAAAACTTCCTACTACCAGCGAAAGGTGTATTACCAATGCACTGTTCTGCTAACGTAGGTGAAGCAGGAGATACCGCATTATTCTTTGGTTTATCTGGTACAGGTAAAACAACATTATCAGCAGATCCAACTCGCTTCTTAATCGGTGATGACGAGCACGGCTGGGCACCAGGTAGTGTATTTAATATCGAAGGTGGTTGTTACGCTAAATGTATCGACCTTTCTCAAAAGAACGAACCTGTTATCTGGGATGCTATTCGATTCGGTACAATTTTAGAGAATGTGGTACTTGATGAAAACCGTGTTCCTGATTTCAACGATACCAGCCTAACTCAAAATAGCCGTGCAGCTTACCCACTAGAGCACGTTGAAAAACGTAAAGTTGAAAACCGCGCAGGTGAGCCTAAGGCTGTTGTTTTCCTAACATGTGATGTGAGTGGTGTACTACCGCCGGTATCTGTACTAACCGAAGAAGCTGCAGCATTTCACTTCCTAAGTGGCTACACAGCAAAAGTAGGCTCTACAGAAATTGGTTCTACTAGCGATATTGAATCAACATTCTCAACCTGTTTTGGTGCTCCTTTCTTCCCACGCCCTGCAGGTGTATACGCAGAGCTTCTAATGAAGCGTGTACGTGAATTCGGCGCTAAAGTTTACCTAGTTAACACTGGATGGACAGGTGGCCCTTACGGTATTGGTAAGCGTTTTGATATTCCAACAACACGAGCTGTTGTGGATGCAATCGTATCTGGAAAATTAGCCGGTGTAGAAACCCAACACATTGACGTGCTAAACCTAGACGTACCAGTTGCAGTACCGGGCGTAGATAGCAAGCTTCTTAACCCAATCAATACCTGGGAAGACAAAGCTAAATACGCAGAGTATGCGGCTAAGCTAGCATCTGATTTCACAGAAAATTTTGCTAAATACGACGTATCTGACGAAATTAAAAACGCAGGCCCTAAAGTTTAATAATCACCTTTAGCCTGATAATTAAAACGCCAACCTTTAGTTGGCGTTTTTGATCCTATCTATTTTACTTCAGCAACATAGTTACTTTAATAATTGCTGATAAGCCACCTATTAGCTAAAACGTTTTCCCTATGTTTTGTACATTTCTTAATAAAGGCTCACCGAGTGCCTATTAAGCTTTAAAGTAGCAGTTACTAGTTTGTATATCTCAAATTAAACGCTATTAAACTATGTCACATTAGTACAGTTACAGGTTGTCATCAGCAATGAAACAATACTGTAGGGTAAATCTGTCCAATACCTCACTCTTTACCCTGTTAGAGCACATAAAACAACACTAGCTATTACTGGTAAACTCCTACGAACACAAGAAGGCTCAAGTCATTCGAGTCTTGCTTGCTTTTGGAGTGAGTGTGCTACCACGCAGTAGAATATCGTAGTGCCTACAGCGCTAGAGAGCCACATAGCAAGGTACATTTAATGTTTTTAATGGGATGCGTTGGCTCTGAGGTTAACGTTGCGTTATTTTGCCCATGGGTTTCGAGATACTCAACCCAGGCTGCGGTGGTCAGTAACGCTGTGCAGCTGATAGCTGACGGCTAATATTTTCACTTTCCTGCAGACGTAAAAAAGCCCGACTCTTTCGAATCGGGCTTTCTCTTATTTGGAGCCTGGTAATGTCCTACTTTCACATAACAAAT
>NZ_PNDH01000067.1:0-10650 GCF_005887175.1 Pseudoalteromonas sp. S1612
AACAACATTGTTGCTTAATCACTCGAATAGGGTCTGTTGACCTTTCAAGGTTATATTTGCAGCAGTCTGTTTGGTATTTAGGCAAGGCAGAGCCTATGTGGTGTGGTTATTCCCCATAAATAGGCGATAACGCAGCATCAATGCCAAACAGGCGCTGCCCGGAGGGTTCTGCCTAGGGACGATTTACTCTTTGTTGCTCGGCTTTGACTTAGCCCACTAGGTTACAAACCTCGCGCCGCGATTAAATCGCCCCTAGTTTGAACAAGTTTTAATCCGCAAAGGTCAACAAACCCTAATCAAGGAGAGTGAAGTGAATAAAATATCGAATGTAACCGTTGTTATGGCAGCAGTTTGTTTAAGCATCGGCTTAATTGCATTGGGCTTTATCATTAAAGGAGCTGCGCTTGATATTAAAGGCATGGAGCGCACTGTTCAGGTCAAAGGCTTAGCAGAGCGTGAAGTGGTCGCTGATACTGTTATTTGGCCGCTGCAGTTTAATGACGCCGATAACAACCTTGAAAAGCTTGTTGAGCGAGTTGAGCAAAAAAACGATGCCGTAATTGCCTTTTTAAAGTTACATGGCTTTGACGATGAAGAAATATCGACAGGCACTCAATCTATTATTGATAAGCAAGCGCGTGAATACGCGAACGACAACCAAAAGTTTAGATACGTTATTAGCTCAAATATTATTGTGTACTCTAATGCCCCTGATAAAGTTAAAAACGCACTGAGTAAAGTGAGTCAGTTAGCTAAACAAAATATAGCCATAGTCCAAGATAACTATCAAACTCGTATTGAATATATTTTTACTGGGCTTAACGATATAAAACCTGCCATGGTGCAAGAGGCCACAGAAAAAGCCCGTGAAGTAGCAAATAAATTCGCGAAAGATTCAAACTCCCTTTTAGGTAAAATTAAAACCGCACGGCAAGGGCAGTTTAGTATTAGCGATCGGGATTCAAACACACCGCAAATTAAAAATGTACGCGTGGTTACCAGCGTAGAATATTACTTATCAGATTAGTGCCGCTACTTGTTCAGTAGAGCGCTGTAAATATGCGGCGCTTAACAGCAAGGTAATTTCGCTTGGAGGGGCGTTTTTTAATACCTCAAGCAATTGTAATTTTGCTCTAGGATTTTGTTTTTGTTCTATTTCCATTAATGCCAGTAAGGCTGAAAACTCATGTTTTACCGGTATGTTGGGCTTATGTGCATAAACGATATAGCTGGCCACCGGAGTGAGCCCGTGCTGATTGATTTGCGCCAATGCATGCAGTAGCTCTTCATTAGATTCAAATAACATTAACGAGCGAACATAGTTAAAAGGCAATTGGCTCGGCGCTGCGTGCTTGAACACATTATGTAACACGTTATTGCCATGGCTATCTGTACTAATAAAGCCTTTATTTAATTTTAATGCAAGCGTAAAAAAGCTCAGTGCATCTAAACTGGTTAGCTGTTCAATAAACGGCGCTGGTGGCGTATTGCTCGCTAAAATTCGCACGGCAATATTTTGCATAAAATCGTATTTAATACTCATGCGTAACGCGCTTTCAAACAGGTAATTAAGCTGCATCACTTTTTGAGCGTCAGTGAGCTTTTTAAAGTCGTTATCAAGCTCATCAAACTGTTGTTGTTTAATACGCGCATTGAGTAGCTGTATGCTTAGATCCATTCTGTTCTCCTTGAATACCTACTTTATCCTAGCTTAATTTTTTGCTTTATAAAACAAAAGGCCGCAATTGCGACCTTTTATATGTTTAAGTAGTTACTAGGGTCTGTTTACCTTTGTGGATTAAAATTTGTTCAAACTAGTGGCGGTTTAATCGCGGCGCGAGGTTTGTAACCTAGTGGGCTAAGTAAAAACCGAGCAACAAAGAGTAAATCGCCCCTAGGCAGAACCCTTCGGGCAGCGCCTGTTTGGCATTGATGCTGCGTTATCGCCTATTTATGGGGAATAACCACACCACATAGGCTCTGCCTTGCCTAAATACCAAACAGACTGCTGCAAATTTAACCTTGAAAGGTCAACAGACCCTAGATAATTAAGCTTGTTTGCTAGCAACCCACTCATCAACAAAGTTTTCTAGTACGTTTAATGGTACAGGGCCATTTTTAAGCACTACGTCGTGGAATTGACGAATATCAAACTTGTCGCCAAGCTGCTTTTTAGCCGCTTCACGTAGTTCTAAAATTTTCAGCATACCCACTTTGTAAGCCGTTGCTTGTGATGGCATTACAATATGACGCTCAACCATTTTTACACCGTCAGAAGTGGCGTTAGGAGTGTTGTTAACGTAGTAATCAATACCTTCTTGGCGAGTCCACTTCATTGCGTGAATACCGGTATCAACCACTAGACGACAGGCACGCCATAACTCCATAGCTAAACGACCAAAATCTGAATACGGGTCTTCATAAAGGCCCATTTCTTTTGGTAGTAACTCTGAGTATAAACCCCAACCTTCAATGTAGGCTGTGTAACCACCAAACTTACGGAACTTAGGCACGCCTTCCAGCTCTTGTGAAATAGCAATTTGCATGTGATGACCCGGAATACCCTCATGGTAAGCGAGAGCTTCCATTTGGTAAGTTGGCATTGCTTCCATGTCATAGAGGTTGGCATAGTAAATACCTGGGCGAGAACCATCTGGCGCAGGTTGTTGATAAAACGCTTTACCTGCCGCTTTTTCACGGAAAGCTTCAACACGTTTTACTATCATGTCGGCTTTTGGTTTTACAATAAACAGCTCATCTAAGCGTGTTTTCATGTTATCAATTAAGCCTTTAGCCTCACTTAGGTATTGCGCTTTACCCGCTTCAGTATTAGCAAGGTAAAATTGCTTGTCGGTTTTCATAAACTGCATAAAGGCGTTTAAGTCACCCTCAAAACCAACTTTATCTTTGATGGCACGCATTTCATCATGAATACGTGACACTTCGGCAAGGCCAATGGCATGAATTTCTTTTGCTGTAAGGTCTGTCGTGGTAGTGCGTTTAAGCGCGTTATTGTAAAACGCTTCGCCATCAGGGAATTTCCAAGCACCGTCACGGTCATCAGCACGTTTTTCTAGCTGTGCAATGTAGTTGATTAACTTAGAGTAAGCAGGTTTAACTGCTGTTTTTAATGCATTAGTCGCTTTACTAATAAGTGCATCTTTTTCAGCTTGGTCGATTTCTAAGGCATTTACTTTGCGTTTAAAGTCAGCCAAAAGAGTTGAATCTTCACCTTGTTCAAACGGTGCACCTTTAATAATATTTTTGCTTGAATCAATCACATGTGGAAATACAAATTTAGGCGCGATGATGTTTTTATCGGCGCGAATTTCTAAGCCGGTAATCAGTTGATCGAATACACCCGGTACCCCATTTAAACGAGCAATATAATCGTTTGCTTCTTTTACGTTGCTAATTTGATGCTGGTTAATTAAAAAAGCCGGCACCATAGAGTGCGTACCAAACATTTGGTTTACTGGGTAGTTATGGTAACGCCATTTAAAATCAGCAATGCTGGCTTCTAAATCTTGCTTTTTTAAATCATAACTTACTTGAGTAGCTGCATCTAATTGCGCACGGTCAATGCTGTTGAGCGTAACCAAATCGGCTTTAGTTTGTGCCAAGTCTTTTAGCGCTTTTTCTTCGCTGT
Source organism: Pseudoalteromonas sp. S1612 (assembly GCF_005887175.1). Taxonomy (GTDB): domain Bacteria; phylum Pseudomonadota; class Gammaproteobacteria; order Enterobacterales; family Alteromonadaceae; genus Pseudoalteromonas; species Pseudoalteromonas undina. Next base: position 3,650 of record NZ_PNDH01000067.1, read on the forward strand.
TGTCATCCCATTTATCGTAATCTTTTTTGATGCCCATATAGGTTTGATAAACTGGGCTGCTCATTACATCACGATTAAAAGTGTCTTCAAAAAAAGCATTCGCTTTATCAATTTCACTTTGTACAGGTTGAACTTGAACCGCCGGTGCAGGCGTTGATTGTTGTGTTGCTTGTTGGCAACCGGCAAGCAGTGCCACGCTTACCGTGGCAGCAATTAGAGTAAGTTTACGCATTCGTTTCCCTTTTGTTGTTAGAAACCCATTAGGGTATTTTAATTTTTCATGTGTTTACTTTACATGCGTATAACGCCAAAAGCGTTATACGAACAATTCTAGCAGGTCATTTAAAAAGCGATGGCCTTTAAGGCTTACTTGCCAATGGCCGTCTTTTTCTATTAATAAACCTGTGTTAATAGCTTTATTCAAAGCCGCTTGTTGGCTTTGTAATGGCTGATTAGTTAGCGCACTGTAGTCTTCAATCGGGCATGGCTCTGTTAAACGAAAGCGATTCATAAAAAATTCAAACGCTAAGTCATCTTGCTCTACTTGCCAGCTTTTGTACAAGTAGGGCTTAATAATGTCCATGTAGCCCCGTGGGTGTTTAACCTTTTCAGTGCGTGTTATCACCCCTGTTTTCGCATCAGTAACCTTACCATGGGCGCCACAGCCAATACCAAGATAATCGCCAAACCGCCAATAATTCAAGTTATGTTGGCATTGAAAGCCTGGTTTTGCATATCCTGATATTTCGTATTGCTGATAGCCTGCTTGTGCTAATAATGCTTGGCCTTGTTCTTGAATATCCCATAAGGTTTCATCTTGTGGCAACGTGGGCGGTTTTGAAGCAAATTGCGTATTAGGCTCAATGGTGAGCTGATACCAAGAAATATGTGGTGGGCTCAGGGCAATGATTTGTTTTAAGTCACTTAGTGCGTCATCGAGGGATTGCCCTGGTAAGCCATGCATTAAATCAAGGTTAAAGCTATTCAACCCTGCTTCACTAGCTTGTTGTGCTGCATAACTGGCTTCATCGGCACCATGAATTCGGCCTAAGGCTTTTAACTTATCATTTTGCATGCTTTGCACGCCAATAGAGATACGGTTAATCCCTGCTTTTACATAATCTTTAAAACGGCCAGTTTCGACTGTGCCCGGGTTTGCTTCAAGGGTTATTTCACAGTTATCGCTTAAACCAATTAGGTTATCTATTTCATTGAGTAAACGGGTATATGCCGCGCCGGTTAATAGGCTTGGCGTGCCGCCGCCAATAAAAATACTGTGAATTTTTCGCCCTTGTACTAAGTGTAAATCAGCTTTTAAATCGTCAATTAAGTGCTGTACATATTCAGCTTCAGGGATGTCACCTTTTTGCCCGTGGCTATTAAAGTCGCAGTAAGGACATTTTTGCACGCACCAAGGCACGTGCACATATAAACTCAGTGGAGGAAGGTTCACAGGCCGCCTTTGTGTTGTAACTCTTGTAGTAATTTATTAAGTGCTTGTCCACGGTGGCTTAATGCATTCTTCTGCTCTTTTGTAAGCTCTGCACTGGTACAATTTTCTGATGGTACAAAAAAGATAGGATCGTAACCAAAGCCACCTTTACCGTGTTGGCTAAGGGTAATCTCACCTTCCCAGCTAGCACTGCAAATAAGTGGGGTAGGGTCGTCAGCATGACGCATTAGTACCAACACACACCAAAAACGAGCGCTGCGATTAGGGTTATTGCCTAAATCAGCCAGTAATTTATCGATATTATCTTGATCACTTGCGCTATTTCCTGCAAAACGAGCAGAGTAAACACCTGGCGCGCCATTCAGGCCATCAACTTCTAAGCCTGAATCATCTGCAATAGCAGGCAGTCCGGTAATTTTAGCCGCATGTCGCGCTTTAATTATCGCGTTTTCTACAAACGTGGTGCCTGTTTCGGCTACGTCACTGACATTAAAGTCGCTTTGCGGTACAACATTAATATTAAGTGAGCTGAGCATGTTAGCCAGCTCATTCACTTTTCCGGGGTTGCCGGTTGCAAGTACTAAGGTGTTGGTCATATTTAATCTACGTAAAATTTTTGCTTAAACTTTAATGTTTGAAACTGATTACCTTGTTGGATTTCAATTTCAAAACGTAAAATCTCTTCGTTGGTGTAATCTACTTGTGCTAGATAATAAATTGAATCGCCTTCAACGACTTCTTTAAAGTTAAGGGTTTGCTTGTTACCTAATAAGTTTTTAGCGGTACCTTGTAATATCGCTTTTTGAGCGGCTTTATCAGCATCATTTTTTAATATTGAAATATTAACAATGCCTTTATAGCCACTACGCTCAAGGTCATAAGCTTTAGCTATTTGCGGTTGAATAAACGTTGATGGAAAGGCTATGTAATGAACTTGCCAAGGGCCTAGTTCTTTGTATTGGGCGCCTTGTTCTTGAGCGCTGTGTGCATTAAATGCTAAAGCGAGACAAGCAATAAAACAAAACTTTATTAAACGTTGCATGGTTAACTCCTGAGTATGTAAAAAAGAGGCGCTAGGCCTCTTTATATTACGTTGTGCTTAAGCTAAAAGGTCCATTAGCAGCATTTGTAAAAACTGAATGCCGATGATCAGTACCAATACCGATAAGTCTAAGCCCCCTAGTGGCGGTAAGATTTTACGGATTGGCTTTAGCATTGGCTCAGTAAGCTGATGGAATACCGCTTCAATTGGGTTATAGCCTTGGCTTACCCAGCTTAAAATAGCGCGGATGATTAACACCCAAAAGACTAAATTTAAACCTTCTTTTAAAACAGTTATTAGTGCCTGTATAAGCACAGGTTGAATAGCCCAAGAGCTATAAATAAGCCACATTAATGTACTTATTTTTGCCGCAGCCACTATAAATGCCAGCAACAAAGAGGCTAAATCAAGCCCGCCTAGCCCTGGAATGATTTTTCGCAGCGGGTTAACTGCAAACGAAGTGGCTTTGACCACAAATTGGCTCATCGGGTTGTAAAAGTCGGCTTTTGCCCACTGTAGCCAAAAACGCAGTAGTACCACCATTAAAAATAGATCAAACAAGGTGCTAATTAAAAATTGCATGGCATTCATAGTATAACCTTCAATAAAAAATGGTTTTAAAGTTCTTGTTCCATTTGCACTGCACGCGCAATACACGCATCCATTGCATCACCCACAGTTTGGGTTAAACCTTGCGCTTTTAAATGCTCAACAGCTGCATGCGTGGTACCGCCTTTTGAGGTTACATTGGCGCGCAGTTGAGAAATGCTAATATCTGGTTGGCTAAGTGCCATTTCAGCTGCGCCTAGCGCTGTTTGCTGTACTAGGCGACGCGCGTCTTCATCATTAAAGCCAAGTGCTTTCGCTTTTTCTTCAATCGCTTCCATAAATAAGAAAAAGTAAGCTGGCGATGAGCCTGTCACAGCAATGACATCGTTAATTTGCGATTCTTGCTCTACCCACACTACAATGCCTGTGCATTCAAATACTTGTTGTACAAATTCATGTTCGCTTTGCGTTTCGCCAGCGCCATATAAGCCCGATACACCACGGCCAAGTAATGACGGTGTATTTGGCATACAACGCACCATTTTCACATCTTGGCCAAGCATTTCACGTAAGCGTTTAACGGTTAAGCCTGCAGCGACTGAGATAAATAATTTATCACTAAAGTCGATACCAGAATCTTGAAATGATTGGCATAAATCGCCCATCATTTGTGGTTTAACAGACAGAACAATGACATCTGCATCGCGCATAGCTTCGTTATTGTCACTGGTGGTTTGCACCTTAAAGTCGGATGCTACCTTGGCTAGTTTTTCTTGGTTGCGGTTAGTTGCAATAATATTGTTTGCGTTAAAGCCGTTTTTTACCATGCCACCAATGATGGCGTAGCTCATATTACCTGTGCCTATAAATGCGATTTTTTTATCTGACATATGTCTGTTATCACCTTTTAAGTTCGTGTTCCAAAAATATCTGTGCCGATCCTCACCATGGTTGAACCTGCCGCTATGGCAGCCTCTACATCGTTACTCATCCCCATCGACAACGTATCTATATGAGGATATTGGGTCTGTAGTTTATCAAAGCAAGTTTGTAATTGCTCAAAATATTGAATTTGCGTGTTAGCATCGTCACTTTTTGCAGGAATAGCCATTAGTCCGCGTAATTTTAACTGTGAACACTGACTTATAAATTGTGCTAGTTGGTCTATTTCCTCTACGGCACAGCCGGATTTCGCGTCTTCTGCGCTAATATTAACTTGTATCAGTATATTAAGAGCGGGCATTTCCTGTGGGCGCTGAGCGTTTAAGCGTTTTGCTATTTTTAGTCTGTCGACGCTTTGTACCCAGTCAAAATTAGCAGCCACCAAAGCGCTTTTATTTGACTGTATAGGGCCAATGAAATGCCAAACAATATCGCTAAATGTGGCTAGTTGCGCTATTTTATCTACAGCTTCTTGAACATAAGATTCACCAAATTGGCGTTGCCCTTGCTCATATGCTGCCATAATATCAGAGACGGGTTTGGTTTTAGATACTGCAAGTAACGTAATGTCGTTACTATTGCGCTGTGCATTTTGCGCTGCCTGTGCAATTCTAGCGTAGGCGGATGTGAGTCGTTCTGCTATTGTAACCATATATTTATCAGTTAGTTGTGGAGTCATAAATGGATATCACCGAATTATTGGCATTTAGTGTGCAACATAAAGCATCAGATTTGCACTTATCATCAGGGGTGTCACCTATGATACGTGTTGATGGTGATGTGCGACGAATTAATATACCAGCACTTGGAGATAAAGAAGTCAGCAGTCTGGTTTATGACATTATGAACGATAACCAGCGTAAGGACTATGAACAAAATCTCGAAGTGGATTTTTCTTTTGAAGTCCCTAATTTAGCACGTTTTCGTGTAAATGCCTTTAACTCTAATCGTGGTCCTGCTGCCGTGTTTCGTACTATCCCGAGTGATGTATTGACACTTGAAGATTTGGGCGCGCCGGAAATATTCAAACAAATTTCAGATAACCCACGAGGCTTAGTATTAGTTACCGGCCCTACAGGCTCAGGTAAGTCGACTACACTCGCAGCCATGGTGGACTATATAAATCAAAATAAACATCATCATGTACTGACCATTGAAGATCCTATCGAATTTGTGCACGATAATAAACTCAGCTTAATTAACCAGCGTGAAGTTCACCGCGATACACATAGTTTTTCTAATGCCTTGCGAAGTGCATTGCGTGAAGACCCTGATGTTATTTTGGTAGGTGAGTTACGAGATCTAGAAACTATTCGCCTTGCTATGACTGCTGCTGAAACTGGTCACTTAGTGTTTGGCACTTTGCATACCACGTCGGCACCTAAAACCATTGACCGTATTATTGATGTATTCCCTGGTGAAGAAAAAGACATGATCCGCTCTATGCTTTCTGAATCATTGCGTGCGGTTATCTCACAAACACTGATCAAGAAGGTCGGTGGAGGGCGAGTGGCTGCACACGAAATTATGTTGGCAACGCCTGCTATTCGTAACTTAATTCGTGAAGATAAAATTGCTCAAATGTACTCATCGATTCAAACCGGTGCGTCGCAGGGCATGCAAACCATGGATCAATGTTTAACAAACCTTGTTAACAGAGGCATTATCACTCACTCAGCGGCGTATACAAAAGCACAAGATAAGACGCAGTTTAGCGCTTAAGGAATTATTATGACTTTATCTCTAAATCACTTTTTACAAATAATGATCGACAAAAAAGGCTCTGATCTATTTGTATCAAGCCAGCTGCCTATTAGCGCTAAAATTAATGGCGAGCTGATACCTCTTAATGATGACAAACTAACCGATGAGCAAGCGCTGGAATTAGTTGAATCAGCGATGAGTGAAAAGCAAAAAGCAGAGTTTCATAGCACCAAAGAGTGTAACTTTGCAATTGCAACCAGCGAAGGGCGCTTTCGTATTTCGGCTTTTTGGCAACGTGACAGAGCGGGGATGGTTATTCGCCGGATTGTGACCCAAATACCTGATGTAAAAGAGCTGGGATTGCCCTCAGTACTTACTGATGTGATTATGTCAAAGCGCGGACTGGTATTATTTGTAGGTGGTACTGGAACAGGTAAATCAACGTCTTTGGCGGCGCTTATTGGTTATAGAAATCGCAATCAACGTGGGCATATTTTAACTATAGAAGATCCAATTGAGTTTGTTCATGAACATAAAAAAAGCATTATTACTCAACGTGAAGTGGGCTTAGATACTGAAAGTTTTGAGTCAGCACTAAAAAGCTCTTTACGCCAAGCGCCTGATGTTATTTTAATTGGTGAAATTCGATCGCAAGAAACTATGGAGTATGCGTTAAGCTTTGCAGAAACAGGTCATTTATGTGTTGCCACCTTACATGCTAACAATGCTAACCAAGCTATTGATCGTATTATGCACTTAGTGCCAAAAGAGAAGCACGATAAGCTTAAATATGATTTAGCATTAAACTTACGCGCTATTATTGCCCAGCAGCTTATCCCTACCTCTGATGGTGAGGGACGTGCTGCTGCTATAGAGGTGTTATTGAATACGCCAATGGTGAGTGAGCTGATTAAAAACGGTAATATTGGTGCTATTAAAGAAACTATGGCCAAATCAACAGAAATGGGCATGCAGACCTTTGACCAAGCGCTGTTTGAGCTTTACAGACAGCAACGGATTAACTATGCCGATGCACTTCATCATGCAGACTCGCCAAATGATTTACGTTTAATGATAAAACTGCGTAATAACGAGCAGCAAGGGGCAGGCTTTTTACAAGGTGTAACCATTGATGGTCTTGATGATAAAGGTAATATTACTTAAGGACAATTAACTCGTTGCTGCCTACATGGATGTAAGCCAGTAGAATAACGTAGGAGCAATTATCGAACCCACTAGGTTACAAACCTCGCGCCGCGATTAAATTGCCCCTAGTTTGAACGAATTTTAATCCGCAAAGAACCATCAGAC
>NZ_PNDH01000068.1:0-4531 GCF_005887175.1 Pseudoalteromonas sp. S1612
CCTGTCGCTGTTTCTTCGGTCATACTTAATACATTTAACATTAACGCTTAAACCTTAAACCTTTAACCTTTAACCTTTAACCTTTAACCTTTAACCTTTAACCTTTAACCTTTAACCTAATATTTTCATACAGACATAAAAAAACCGCTTATTAAGCGGTTTTTTTCTAACATTTACGGGCTATTTTATAACACGTAAATGTGAGCCTTTTTTCTTTTCAGGCTTGGGAGCTGGCGTTTCATCAACTATCTCTGGTGATGAATCGACACTTTCAAGCTCTGGAGCAAAATCGTCTTCGTCCTCTAAAAACTCATCTGCAGTAAAGACTGTGCCTTCGCCATTTTCACGTGCATATATTGCAAGTACAGCCCCTAAAGGCACGTACACTTGCATTGGCTGACCGCCAAAGCGCGCGTTAAAGCTAAGCTGAGTATTATCTAACGAAAACTGCGTAACCGCCGAAGGGCTTATGTTCAATACAATTTGACCATCTTGGACAAACTGTGTTGGCACTTGCACTGCAGGAAAGTCAGCATTAACCACTAAGTGTGGCGTGCATTCGTTATCAACAATCCAATCAAAAAAAGCGCGTAGTAAATAAGGACGATTAGAAGTCATTATAAACGGATCTCACGCTCTGCTTCAGTTAAAGAAGCTTGGAATGATTCACGTTCAAATAAACGGATCATATACTCTTTAAGTTCTTTAGAGCCTGCACCATTAAGCTCAATACCAAACTCTGGTAAACGCCATAACAGTGGAGCTAAGTAACAATCAACTAAGCTAAACTCTTCACTCATAAAGTAAGGCGCTTCACTAAAGATTGGTGCTATTGCAAGCAATGCTTCGGTAAGTTCTTTACGAGCTTGCGCCGCATCAGAGGTGTTGTTAATGATTTTTTCAGCTAGGCTGTACCAATCAGTATCAATACGGTGCATCATTAATCGACTACGACCACGCATGACCGGATATACAGGCATTAGTGGAGGATGAGGAAAACGTTCATCAAGGTATTCCATGATGATGTTTGCCTGATATAAACCAAGCTCACGGTCAATCAGTGTTGGCACTGTGCCGTAAGGGTTAATTTCGTGAAGTGCTTCTGGCAGGTTATCCTTTTCAGCCATATGAATATCTACACTTACACCTTTTTCAGCAAGTACAATGCGTACTTGGTGGCTATACATACAGTTAGCACCAGAAAAAAGGGTCATTACAGGGCGCTTATTGGCAGCTACGGCCATGCCTACCTCCATTAAATAACTAAAACAGCAATAGGGGCTTAAGCCCCTATTGCAAAATTACCTTTAAATATGTTCAAACTTAATGAACATCTCTCCAGTATTCTTTCTTCAGCATAAATGCCAAGATAAATAGGATAATTAAAAATCCGATTACCTTAAGACCTAGCGCTTCCGACTCGAGACGTGTAGGTTCACCTACATACTCTAGGAAATTCGTTAAATCACGAACTGCTTGGTCATATTCATCTACACTTAATTCGCCCGTACCATCTGTTTTTGTACCAGTAATATGAGTGGTTGTTTTACCATCTACTGTTACTTCTTCAGTAATTGCAGTAGGAACACCTTGCAACTCTTGAAGAACATGTGGCATACCCACCGATGGGAATAACGTATTATTTACGCCAAACGGACGAGATTCATCTTTGTAAAACGATTTTAAATAGGTGTAAATCCAATCACTGCCACGCACACGCGCAACGTTGGTTAGATCCGGCGGAGCCGCACCAAACCATTTTGCAGCATCTTCTTTTGCCATCGCGTTAAGGATATGACCACCCACTTTTGAACCATCAAAAATAAGTTGCTCTTGACCAATCTCTGTTGGAATACCAATGTCACGGAAAGTACGTTCATAACGTTGATACTGCATTTGGTGACAACCAAGGCAGTAGTTCATGAACAACTTTGCGCCACGCTGCAAAGAAGGTTGATCAGATATATCGTTACCCGCTTCCATTAGAGGAACTGACGGGCCTGCCGCCATTGCAGGTAACACGTTTACTGATAAAGCAAATAAACCTATTAATAGCTTTTTCATCATTTCGTTAACCTCTCAGGCAATGGCTTAGTTTTTTCATTCTTACTGTAAACGAATAACAGTACGAAGAACATAAAGTAAGTCACAGTACAGACTTGCGAAACAATCGTTTTAAAATCAGTTTGTGGTGTAGCACCAACCCAACCTAAAAGAACGAAAGTAACAACAAAACCTGCAATGTTCCATTTGTGGAAACCACAACGGTAACGAACTGAACGAACCGAACCACGGTCAATCCAAGGTAATAATGCTAGCACGACAATTGATGCACCCATTGCAGCAACACCCATTAGTTTGTCAGGGATTGCACGTAAGATTGCATAGAATGGCGTGAAGTACCAAACAGGGAAAATATGCTCTGGTGTTTTAAGTGGGTTAGCTGCTTCAAAGTTTGGCGCTTCTAAGAAGAAGCCACCCATAGCAGGCATAAAGAACACAACCCAGCAGAACAAGATTAAGAAACCAACCACGCCCACAATATCTTTTACTGTGTAATAAGGGTGGAACGGAATCGCATCAATAATGTCTTTTTTGTCAGTGTAGTATTCATGGAACTTAAATTTAGGCTTATCTTCTTCAGCCACAGTTCCTTTTTTACGTTTGTTATCAATACCGTCTGGGTTATTAGAACCCACTTCGTGTAGTGCAACAATGTGTAAAAATACTAAGATAACAATAACTAATGGCAAAGCAATTACATGTAATGCAAAGAAGCGATTAAGCGTTGCACCTGAAATTACATAGTCACCACGGATCCACAGTGTTAAGTCATCACCAATAACCGGGATAGCCCCGAATAATGAAATGATTACCTGTGCACCCCAGAACGACATTTGGCCCCATGGTAATAAGTAACCCATGAATGCTTCAGCCATTAGGGCTAAGAAAATGAACATACCGAACAACCACAATAACTCACGTGGTTTTTGGTAAGAACCGTAGATCATGCCACGGAACATATGCATGTAAACAACGATGAAAAACGCAGATGCACCCGTTGAATGCAAATAACGTAGTAACCAACCGTACTCTACATCACGCATGATGTATTCTACTGATGCAAATGCACCTTCAGCAGATGGTACATAGTTCATCGTTAACCAAATACCTGTAAGTATTTGATTTACTAGTACTAACATAGCTAGAGAGCCGAAGAAGTACCAGAAGTTAAAGTTTTTTGGTGCTGGATACTGTGCAATGTGCATGTTCCAAACACGTGTCATTGGGATACGGTCGTCTATCCACTCAACAATTTTACCAAACATTAGGCCACCCCTTGTTCTTCGCCCACTAAAATAGTGGTCTCATCAAGAAAAGTATATGGTGGAATTTCTAAATTTAATGGTGCAGGTACCGATTGGAATACACGGCCAGCCATATCAAACTTAGAACCGTGACATGGACAGTAAAAACCGTCATCAGTCCCTTCCACTTTCTCACCAAAGCCACCTTGTAAAAAGCTAGGTGAACAACCTAAATGCGTACAAATACCTACAGCGACAAAAATCTCTGGGCGTAATGAACGGAAATCATTGGTTGATGATTCTAATTGTTGTGGCTCTTGCGATTGCGGATCACGAAGTTGACCTTCATGTTCTTTCATCTGCTCAAGCATTTTTGGGGTCCGTGATACAACCCATACAGGTTTACCACGCCACTCGACACGTATTAATTGTCCTGGCTCAAGTTTGCTGATATCTACTTCTACAGGCGCACCCGCAGATTTAGCTCGCTCACTTGGATTCCAAGACGCAATAAAAGGAACAGCAGCCCCAGCCGCACCAACACCACCAACAACAGAGGTAGCTATGGTTAAAAAGCGACGTCGGCCATTGTCTACAGGCGCATTGCTCATCCACTTATCTCCACTATGATTCTCAACACTTGCTATATTGAGAACATCAGTTACAGCAGGTTAATTTTTCGAATTTTAAAAGAGAAACGATCATAATTAAAACCCTTGTTTAAAACAAGGTTATTCACAGCCTCCTGCTCGAATAAACCTGACTTGCTCAAATAGTTGATTAAGTAAGCTCGAGTATGAAACCAAATGACTATAGTATCGCTTCCGTAAAAACAATTTGTAAACAAGTACAATCTCACCAACTAAGTACAGTAACAACTGAATTTGGCGACATTAAACTCATTCACTTTATTTGCCCGCCAATTGTAGCAAAAAAATTCACCAATTAACTGATGGATTTAAACTAATTGCGATAATTATTTAACTTTTTTTGCGTTAGTCGGTCATTTTTAAGCTTTCGTTCAATAAATACGCATGCTTTGCCGATTCTGATCAAGCTAATGTCGACATTAGTCGTAAAGGGAAAGCTTCTGGGTTCGGGGTTCGGGGTTCGGGGTTCGGGGTTCGGGGTTCGGGTTTGTGGGGTAGGGTGCATGTTTAGGCATAGAGCTTAATTTACCTAGATTTTTCCAATTGCTTTCACACTACTCTAAAGCGAATTCT
>NZ_PNDH01000069.1:0-28159 GCF_005887175.1 Pseudoalteromonas sp. S1612
TTTTTTTTTTTTGTTTTTTTTTTTTTTTTTTTTTTTTTTTTTTTTTTTTTTTTTTTTTTTTTTTTTTTTTTTTTTTTTTTTTTTTTTTTTTTAATTTCTGATAGCTGATAGCTGATAGCTGATAGCTGATTACAACCCTTTCTTCACCACATACCTATACGGTGACTCTTCAACTTCTTTAGCCACTAGCGTGTGATCCATAAAGGTACAAAAGCTGGGAATATCGCGGGTGGTTGAAGGGTCGTCGGCAATAATAAGCAGTGTTTCACCATCGCTCATTTTACGAATCGCAGCGCGTACCATCATCACCGGCTCTGGGCAACGAAGGCCGATGGCATCTAATTGGTGATCGGGGTTGTCAAAGCTCATAAAAATTACCTGTAAAAATAGTCGCGGCTTGGTTAGGTCGGGTAGTTTAGCGTAAATAAAGCTGTTGGTTAACTATTTTACGTATAACAAAACAGCTCAACTTATTAATAGATAATCTGAAATAAGTTTAATGCACCCGATCACATTATTCATTTTAAACCTGCAAAAGCTGGTGGCATAAAAAAGGCGAACTAACTTGCGCTAGTTCGCCTTTTAATCACCAAGGTGGTTTTACATGTTAAAAACTAATTAGTCTTGAACACGTTCAAATACAGTGGCAATGCCTTGGCCTAAACCAATACACATAGTTGCTAAACCGTATTTTGCGTTTTTGTCTTCCATTAAGTGAATAAGCGAGGTGCTAATACGTGAACCCGAACAACCCAGAGGGTGACCAAGTGCGATAGCGCCGCCGTTTAAATTCACTTTTTCGTCAACCACGTCTGCTAAGCCTAAGTCTTTAAGCACAGGTAGTGATTGTGCTGCGAATGCTTCGTTTAGCTCAGCTACGTCAATGTCATCAATGGTAATACCGGCTTGTGCTAATGCTTTTTTACTTGCAGGTACTGGGCCGTAACCCATGATTGATGGATCGCAACCGGCGACAGCCATAGCGCGAATACGTGCACGAATTGGTAAGCCCAGTTCTTTTGCTTTTTCTTCGCTCATTACTAACATAGCTGATGCGCCGTCAGAAAGTGCAGAAGATGTACCCGCAGTAACAGAACCCGTAGCAGGGTTAAATACTGGACGTAGCTGCGATAAACCTTCAACTGTTGTTTCTGGACGAATTACTTCATCATCTTCAACAAGAATAAGTGAACCGTCAGCATCGTGACCTTCCATTGCTAAAATTTCGCGGCGGAATCGGCCTTCAACAGTCGCTGCATGAGCGCGTTGATGAGAGCGGTAAGCAAATTCATCTTGTTGCTCACGGCTAATACCGTGAATAGTAGCAAGGTACTCAGCGGTTAAACCCATAGAGCCAGATGCTTGTGCAATTGATGTAGCTAAGCCTGGGTGAAAGTCGTTACCGTGAGTCATAGGTACGTGACCCATGTGCTCAACGCCACCAATTAGGTATGTGTCGCCAGCGCCAGTCATAATTGCGCGAGCAGCGTCATGCAATGCTTGCATTGATGAGCCACATAAACGGTTAACTGTGGTTGCCGGCACTGAATGTGGAATGCCTGCAAGTAGAGATGCGTTACGTGCAACGTTAAAGCCTTGCTCTAATGTTTGCTGTACACAGCCCCAATAAATATCGTCAATTGACGCAGGGTCAACTGCCGGATTACGTTCTAATAAGCCTTTCATTAAATGAGCGCTTAAGTCTTCCGCACGTTTGTTTTTAAATACGCCGCCTTTTGAGCGACCCATTGGTGTGCGGATACAATCTACAATTACTGGATTATTCATGATATTAACCTTCCACCTTATAGAAAACACGGCCTTCTTCAGCCCACTTGCGAGTTTGCTCTGATACTTGGTAAATCGCACCTAGGTGAGCGTATTTGTCAGCAGTTGCTACAAAGTTAGCTAAACCTGTTTGATCTAAGTAACGGAACGCGCCGCCTCTAAATGGAGGGAAACCAACACCATATACAAGTGCCATATCAGCTTCTTGAGGAGAAGCAACAATGCCTTCTTGTAAACAAAGTAGTACTTCGTTGATCATTGGGATCATACAACGGTCAATGATTTCTTGTTTATCAAATTCTTTTGGTGCGTCTGTGATAGGTGCAAGTAGTTCAATCGCTGTTTGGTCATGAGATTTTTTAAGACGACCGCGACGATCTGTTTCGTACTTATAGAAACCTGCTTTGTTCTTTTGACCAAAACGTTTTTCGTTAGCAAAAACAGTCACTGGGTCTTTATCTGCACGTGCCATACGCTCAGGGAAACCGTCTGCCATTACACCAGTACAATGATAAGCCGTATCAATACCTACAACATCAAGTAGGTAAGCCGGGCCCATTGGCCAGCCAAATACGTTTTCCATTACTTTATCTACTTTTGCAAAGTTAGCGCCTTCAACCACTAATTTGCTAAATCCAGCAAAGTAAGGGAATAAAACACGGTTTACAAAAAAGCCTGGGCAATCGTTAACAACAATCGGTGATTTACCTAGTTTAAGTGCGTAATCAACCACGGCATTAATCGTTTTATCTGAAGTTTTTGCACCACGGATAATTTCTACTAATGGCATTTTTGGTACTGGGTTGAAAAAGTGCATTCCACAGAAGTTTTCTGGCTTATCAAGCGCTTCTGCAAGTAGGTCGATACAAATAGTCGATGTATTTGACGTAAGTACCGTGCCTTCTGGCATATTCTTTTCAAGATCAGCAAGTACGGCTTGCTTCACTTTAGGGTTTTCTACTACGGCTTCAACAATAATGTTGGCGTTTTGTAGGTCTGCATCGTTAAGCGTTGGCTTGATTTTGCTAAGCGTTGCTAGCATTTTTTCCATCGGCATGTGGCCGCGCTTCACTTTTGCACCTAATAGTTTAGATGCTTCACCCATACCTAAATCTAGCGCATCCTGTTGGATGTCTTTCATTATGATTGGTGTGCCTTTATAAGCAGATTGGTATGCAATACCGCCACCCATAATACCTGCGCCTAATACAGCCGCTTGTTTAATTTCTACATCGCTGTGTTTAGCAAATTTACGTGCTTTACCTTTAATGTATTGGTCTGCTAAAAAGATACCCGTTTGAGCAGCAGCTTCACTAGTACGTGCTAGTTTTGCAAAGTTGGCATTTTCAATTGCCATTGCTTCGGCGCGTGAGCTGTTTGCTGCTGCTTTAATAGTGCGAACTGCCATAACTGGAGCAGGATAGTGGCCTTTGGTTTTACCCATTACCATACCTTCTGCCATTGCAAAGCTCATGCCTTGCTCAACACGGTTTAATTTAAGCGGTTGTAATTTTACAGCACGTTTTGCTTGCCAATCTAGCTTGCCAGCAATCGCTAATTCTAGTGTTGCTAAACTTGACTCTTGTAGTTTGTTGGCACTAACTACCGCGTCAAATGCACCTACTTTAAGGGCGTCAGCAGCGCGATTTTCGTTACCTGTGGTGATCCACATCATCGCGTTATCGGCACCAATAATGCGCGGAAGGCGCACTGTACCACCAAAACCAGGCATTATGCCTAATTTAACTTCTGGTAAGCCCATTTTTGCTGAGTCACTTGCAACACGATAATCGGTAGCAAGTGCCCACTCACAGCCACCGCCAAGCGCCAAGCCGTTTATAACACTGAGTGTTGGGAATGGTAAGTCTTCAATTGCATCAAAAACGTCAGTTGCATCTTTGATCCACGTTACTAATTCTGCTTCAGGCTTAGTAAAAGTAGGTAAAAATTCGAAGATATCGGCACCAATAATAAAGTGGTCTTTATCACTGGTAAAAATCATGCCTTTAATATCAGTGTTAGCGGCTAATTCTTTTAATGCTGCCGCGCAATCTGAAAGAGTTTGTTGAGATAATGTGTTTACAGAACCTGTAGCACAAAACTTAAACTCGGCGATGTTTTCCTTCACGAAGCTAACTTCAAAGGAATCGCTTTTATATAACATTATTATTCTCCCTAGTTGATGAACTAAGACTGGTACGATGAGTTCATATTCAGACCAGTGTGCTTGCTTTAATTTAAAAATGCAACGAAAAATTTATCTTGGTTACAAACGTCTGGTTAAAATATAGCTGGTTTGGTGCTAAGGTGGGTTTGAAAGTTTTCTTTATTCATTTTATTGCGCTGTCTTGGTGTTTATAGCTTGGGTTTTATCAAAGTAAATAAAATAGAGTTACAGTGCCTGCGCTGTTTTTTTATTTACCCATAGCCACACTCTTGTCAGCCTTGAAGGTAACTATGCCCTAAAGGACATTATGAAAAAATATTTATTAAGCGTAGCGGCAGCGACTCTATTTTTATCTTTTCCCTCTGCCAACGCAAATACCGAACTTGATGCATTTTTAGATGCAGAAAAACAAGCCCGCTATGGTGATTACAATAGCTTTAAAGAAGCGGTAGACTCATTGTCTCACCCACTTAAGCCCTATGTAGAAAAAGCCTATTGGCAGCGCTACCCCAGTTTAAAACACCAAACAGAAATAGAAAACTTCCTCACTATTTATGAACACACTCCATTAGAGTGGCCAGTGCGCAAAGCATGGTTAAATTATTTAAAGCGCAGAAATAAAAAAGCAGCATTTATTAAAAACTACCGTGAAACCTCTGACACTGAGCTTAGTTGTACCCACCTTAGTTATCAGCTTGACTTAGGAGCGCCTAAAAAAGCAATACTCTCGCAGGTAACCGATATTTGGACGGTTGGCGAGTCACAGCCCAGTGAATGTGACGGGCTTTTTAAGCGCTGGCGACAAAATGGTTATTTAACCCCTGATGTTGTGTGGCAGCGTGTTACTTTAGCGGCACAAGGGGGCTCTTATCGTTTATTGCCTTATTTAAAAACCTTATTGCCAGCCAAGGAGCGTTATTTAGCTGATTTATATTCCAAGGTAAGGCGCGATCCTAGTGCTGCTGCAGGCCTTTACCGCTATAAACGTAAAACAGCCAAAGAAGGGGAAATAGCGCTTTATGGTATTAAGCGTTTAATTTGGCGTGATAAAGAGCTGGCATTAAAGGCGTGGCAAAAAATTGAAGGCATGTTTGATTTTGCTGATGATGAAAAGGCGGAGGTATATTATACCTTTGCGCTGTCGTTAGCGTCGAGCGGCCATAGCCAGGCGAGCTTTTATTTAAATAAAGTCCCTAAAGCGCGTCAAGACCGTAAATTAATGCAATGGCAACTAGCCAATATGCTTAAAACTCAAGATTGGGAAGGCATTGCGGCATTTTTTACCGGTAAAGAAAATCTTAGCTTAGGGCAACAGTATTGGCTTGCATATAGTTATGACAAACGCGCAGATCATGAAAAAGCTAAGGCAATTTGGAGCAAGGTAGCCGCTAACCGTGATTATTACGGTTTTTTAGCCGCTGCTCGCTTAGGGTTACCGGTTGATTTAAATGAGCTACCAGTCAATGTAAATCAAGCCTTAGTGACAAAAGTCAGTAATGCACCAGGCTTTAAGCGTGCCAAGGCGTTGTATGAACTTGAGCGATTTACAGCGGCCCGACGTGAATGGAATTATTTAACCAACACTTCTGAAGATGATGAAAAGCTAGCAGCGTCAGTGCTTGCGGCAGAACTTGATTGGTTTGATAGTACAATATTTACCCTAGCAAAAATAAAAGCATGGGATTATGTTGATTTGCGTTTTCCATTTGCGTTTCAAGACATGTTTGAGCGCTACAGTAATCGTAGCAAAATAGATTTAACTTGGAGTATCGCTATTGCGCGTCGAGAAAGCTCATTTGCACCTGATGCCCGTTCTCATGCAAATGCACGCGGGTTAATGCAGTTATTACCAAGCACCGCAAAATATATTAACAAAGGTGATGTATCTAGCCGTCGTTTGTATCAGCCAAAAACCAATATTCGACTTGGTACCCGTTATTTACAGTATTTAAAAAAGAAAAATCACGGTAACGAGGTGTTGGCAACAGCATCCTATAACGCCGGATATCACCGAATTAAGCGTTGGCTACCAGAGGAAGCGATGCCCGCAGAGCTATGGGTTGAGCTTATTCCATATAGAGAAACTCGAGACTACGTAAAAAACGTATTTGCGTATCGGCAGGTTTATCACACTCGCCTTGGCCGAGAGGGGAATTTACTCGCGCCACTATTAGAGATGACCATGGGCGGGTAGTAAAAATAAATCTACAACAGCAGAGGGATATTTACACGGTAACTATCCCTCTTTTTTGAGCGCTTTGTTTATAAGTGGTAGACTCAGAGCAAGTTAAATTTAACAGATGGGTTTATTATGGAAAAATTAGCCGTATTATACGCCGAACATATTGCAACATTGCAGCAGCGTACACGTACTATTTGTGAGCAAGAAGGGTTAGAAGGATTAGTCATTCATTCAGGCCAAGCTAAGCGCCAATTTTTAGATGATATGTATTACCCGTTTAAAGTTAACCCCCATTTTAAAGCGTGGTTACCGGTTATTGATAATCCGCATTGCTGGATTGTGGTAAATGGTAGCGATAAGCCAAAGCTTATTTTTTATCGTCCAATTGATTTTTGGCATAAAGTACCTGATGAACCAAGAGATTTTTGGGCAGAGTACTTCGATATTGAATTGCTACTAAAGCCTGATCAGGTTGAAAAACTACTTCCTTACGATAAAGCTAAATTTGCCTACATTGGTGAATACCTAGAAGTAGCCCAAGCACTTGGTTTTAGCATCATGAATCCTGAGCCAGTACTTAACTATATTCATTATCACCGTGCTTATAAAACGCAATATGAACTTGAATGTTTACGTAATGCGAACCGTATTGCAGTAGATGGCCACAAAGCGGCGCGTGATGCGTTTTTTAATGGTGGTAGCGAGTTTGATATTCAGCAGGCGTACTTAATGGCAACGCGTCAGAGCGAAAATGAAATGCCATATGGCAACATTGTGGCCCTTAACGAAAACTGCGCTATTTTGCACTACACCCATTTTGAGCCAAAAGCACCGCAAACACATAACTCATTTTTAATTGATGCGGGCGCTAACTTTAATGGTTACGCTGCAGATATTACCCGTACCTACGACTTTAAAAAGCAAGGCGAGTTTGCTGATCTAGTTAAAGCAATGACGGCGCATCAGATTGAGTTAGGCAAAAGCTTAAAACCAGGTGTACTGTATGGCGAGCTACATATTGACTGCCATAACCGCATTGCACAGTTACTAAGTGACTTTGATATTGTTAAGTTACCTGCAGCTGAAATTGTTGAGCGTCAAATTACCTCAACCTTCTTTCCTCATGGCTTAGGGCATCATTTAGGTGCACAGGTACATGATGTAGGTGGCTTTATGCGTGATGAAACCGGTGCACATCAGGCACCACCAGAGGGTCATCCATTTTTACGCTGCACTCGCTTAATTGAGAAAAACCAAGTGTTTACTATTGAACCAGGTTTGTACTTTATCGACTCTTTGTTGGGTGATTTAGCACAAACAGACAACAAGCAGTTTATTAACTGGGAAAAAGTAGAAGCGTTTAAACCATTTGGCGGCATTCGTATTGAAGATAATATTATTGTTCACGAAGACAGCCTAGAAAATATGACGCGTGATTTATTACTCGACTAATATTTAACTAATAACAGTTTATATTATCCACGAAAGGGGCCTGTTGGCCCCATTTTTAATTTAACAGCCAAGTAAGCGCTATGTCAGAATATAAATACCCAGTCGACGATGTTTTTCATCAAGAAGAAATTAAAAAAAGTACCTTTATTGTGCATATAGGCCACACGCCTGATTTAAACTCTGCGAAAGCCTTTATTAAAAACATTGAAGAAAAATACAGTGATGCACGCCATAATTGTTGGGCGCATGTTGCGGGTAATCCTGGTGGAAGCCATGTTTATGGTTTTTCTGACGATGGAGAGCCAAATGGCACCGCCGGTAAACCTATGCTCAACGTGCTGGTGGGCTCTGGTCTAGGTGAAGTAACTGCTGTGGTAACACGATATTTTGGTGGTATAAAGCTTGGTACCGGTGGATTAGTTCGTGCTTATGGTGGCTCACTTAATAATGCCTTAGCAAAATTACAAACAGTGGTAAAAGTACCCAGCATTGAGCTGGTTGGCTTTAGTGAATACAGTATGCAAGGCGCAATAGAACAGCACTTAAAAACCAACTTTCAGGTACTTAATATTGAAAAGCAGTTTACGGCAAATATTGAGTGGAGTATTACTATTGATAGCCGCCAAGCACAGCAAGCATGCAAAGATATTTTTGATTTAAGTCACGGCGCAGTTGAGTTAACAATCAAAGAGTAATAGTCTTACATCCATCCTATTTAATCACTACAGATTAAATTTTCGAGTCATACAGTAGTTATTTTAATTTACTAATAAAAAAGCGATACGCTCAATGCAATTTCGTACCATCATAAAAATTCTTGGCCAACTGGTCGCGCTATTTAGTATTACAATGGTGCCACCAGCACTCGTGTCTTTAATTTATAAAGATGGCGGAGGGGTACCGTTTGTTTTAGCCTTTATATTTAGCGTTATTATTGGCTTAATGGCTTACTATCCAAATAGGCATGAGCATGGTGATTTAAAAGCACGCGAAGGCTTCTTAATTGTGGTTTTGTTTTGGTTGGTATTAGGGGCGTTTGCGTCATTGCCGCTGATATTTTTACAAGAACCCAACCTCTCTTTGGCCGATGCAGTGTTTGAAGCTTTCTCAGGCTTAACTACCACAGGGGCGACCGTATTAACTGGCATAGAATACTTGCCTAAATCGGTATTATTTTATCGCCAGCAATTACAGTGGTTTGGTGGGATGGGGATCATTGTATTAGCAGTAGCCATACTGCCAATGCTTGGCGTCGGTGGTATGCAGTTGTACCGAGCTGAAATTCCTGGCCCAGTAAAAGACTCCAAAATGACCCCGCGTATTGCCGATACAGCTAAGCACCTTTGGTATATTTACGTATCTATTACTCTTGCGTGTACTTTGGCGTATTGGAGCGCAGGGATGAACTGGTTTGACGCTATATGCCATGCCTTTTCTACAGTTGCTATTGGTGGTTTTTCTACTTATGACGCGTCAATGGGGCACTTTGATAGCCCTGTAATTAACTTTATTTGTGTGTTCTTTTTAATTATAGCCGCTATTAACTTTTCACTACATTATGCCGCTGTAGCGAGCCGTAGTATTAGTGTGTACATTCGCGACCCTGAGTTTAAAGTATTCTTGTGTATTCAGTTAGCGCTGGTGGTAATTTGCTTTACTGTGCTTTCGTCTCATGATGTTTATGCAAATGGTGATGAAACCCTCGATCAGGCCTTGTTTCAAGCGGTGTCTATTAGTAGTACTGCTGGGTTTGCCACAGATAATTTTTCAGCTTGGCCGTTGTTTTTACCTATTTTACTTATTTTTTCGAGCTTTATTGGCGGCTGTGCGGGTTCTACCGGTGGCGGTATGAAAGTTGTTCGCGTGTTTTTGTTGTACTTGCAAGGGATACGAGAGCTTAACCGCCTAGTACATCCTCGAGCTATATATTCAATAAAGCTCGGTCGTAAGGCCTTACCTGACAAAGTAGTTGAAGCGGTATGGGGCTTTTTCTCAGCTTATGCACTAGTCTTTATTATTATAATGTTAGCGTTAATGGGCACAGGGTTAGACAACATTACCGCATTCTCTGCGACAGCAGCCTGCCTTAATAACTTGGGCCCAGGTTTGGGTGACGTAGCCTCTCATTATGGTGCGATTAGTGATGCCGCTAAATGGATACTAACAGTCGCTATGGTATTTGGCCGGTTAGAGATATTTACACTGTTAGTATTATTTACCCCAACATTTTGGCGTGGATAATGTTTTAAATATTAGGAAGGAACTATGCAAAAAACCAATTTGGAAAAGTTAAACCAAATCGTCACAGGTGGCATAGTCGATGTAGAAATACTGACACCAACCAGTAGCCGACGTGTAAAAACGGAGTTTATTGGTTTATTAGAAAACAAATTTATTATTTTAAACTATCCCAGCGCTAAGCGACTTCCTATGGCAAGTGATTACCTGCGTGATGGTGTTATGGTGGTGGTAAGAGCGCTTATAGAGGGCAGTGGCGGGCATGTGATTGCGTTTCGTCAGCAACTTATGTCTGTTGCCTCTCACCCTGCTAAATTGTTGTTTATTCAATACCCTTCACAAGTGCAGTTGTTTGGGCTGCGCTCACAAGCACGCATACCCACGTTGTTTCCTGCTAAGTTAACATTAACCGATGAGCAGCCTCCCTTTGAAGGGGTTATAAAAGACATTTCGCTCACCGGAGTTATGTTTGATATTAAAACAACCCAAGCACTCGATGAGTTAAAAGACATGCGCTGTACGGTTGTATTTGATGGTGATACTAAGCATGAGGGGCAAATATGCAGTGTAAAAAAACATGCTAGCGGTATCTGTTGTGGAATTCGATTATTTGCCAGTGAAGAGCAAATGAAAGCGCTAATGGGGGATCATTTTATTGACCCTAGTGCGCTTGAAGTTGAAATAGTTTAGGGGCATATCAAGTTGAACAAGCTTCTATTATAAGTTCAGTATACTCACGTGATTTCGTCATTTTGCAACAAATAGCCTTGTGCGGCTGTAAATTTTCAACGTCACCTTAAATTTATTTTTTAAACTGTTTAAAAACAGCAGCTTAAATTTGTTTTTTAATTTTAATTTTTTATTTATAAAAAAATAAATCTCAACTCACCTTCCTTTTTGTTTAATTAACTTGCTTTGTTAGTGGTTTTTCACTGATCGTGTGGTGTTTTTATAAAAACCAACCCATTGTTTTTTAAGGTTTTAATTTTATCGCTTTATTCCGTGTTGCTAAAAAGCAACAAAATAACGAGTAAAATAACGCTACTTAAAGATGTTTTAATTTTAACTCATTGAAAATAAATTGCTTTTTATTGTTGGCATCGAAGTTGTAATAGTCAGGTTGTATTGAACGAAACGTGATTTAAAGTAAAACACTTAATCGCATAAAACATAAACTTTGAAGGAAGATTGATTATGAAAAGCATTAATAAAACTTTAGCACTTATCGCATTGGCTTCTTCATCAGCTGCTTTTGCAGCAAGCGACTTTGATACGCTAGACGTTGACGGCAACGGCGCGATCAGTCAAAGCGAAGCATCAGTTGATGCAAAACTAATGAGCATGTTTTCAGAGCTTGATACAGACCAAAACGGTGAGCTATCAAAAGAAGAGTTCTCTAAAGCATAATCCTAAGCTATTAAACTTTGGGAGCTAAATCTCCCACATTATTTAAACGATTTTAAGGAATACTCATTATGAAAACATTACACAAAACATTCGCACTTATCGCATTGGCTTCTTCATCAGCAGCTTTTGCTGCCAGCGATTTTGATACACTTGATACCGACGGTAACGGTGCTATTAGCCAAAGTGAGGCATCAGTTGATGCAAAGCTAATGAGCATGTTCTCAGAGCTTGATACAGACCAAAACGGTGAGCTATCAAAAGCAGAATTTTCTAAAGCATAAGCTAAGGCTAGGCATATTCTGAGTTGCCAAAGACAACCTAAGTAGGCAAGGGAGCCTATGAAAAAGAATGACAAGGACGGTTATAGCCTGATATTTCCAATAGCACAAAGCATTACATTTTGAAGGATTAAATTATGAAAACATTACACAAAACATTCGCACTTATCGCGCTAGCTTCTTCATCAGCAGCCTTTGCCGCTAGCGACTTTGACACAATTGATGCCG
Source organism: Pseudoalteromonas sp. S1612 (assembly GCF_005887175.1). Lineage (GTDB taxonomy): Bacteria > Pseudomonadota > Gammaproteobacteria > Enterobacterales > Alteromonadaceae > Pseudoalteromonas > Pseudoalteromonas undina. The sequence goes on from NZ_PNDH01000069.1 coordinate 11,741, forward strand.
ACGGTAATGGGGTTATTAGTCAAAGCGAAGCTGCTGTAAATGCTGATTTAACGGCCGTATTTACTGAGCTTGATACTGACGGTAATGGTGAGCTTTCTAAAGCTGAGTTTGCAAACTTTTAATTTTTAACTTTTTTCATTGCACAGGGATCTCAGAAAAGGATTTCCCTCTTTAAGGAGACTTATTATGAAAGCATTAAACACAACACTTGCGATTTTAGTATTAGCGTCATCATCAGCGGCATACGCAGCAGTAGACTTTGCCTCTTTTGATAGCAATGGCGACGGTGTAATTAGTCAGCAGGAAGCTGCGTCTAATAAACAACTCATGAATATTTTTGATGACTTAGATACTGACGGAAATGGTGAACTTTCTAAAGAAGAGTTTGCAAGAGTACAATAAGTATTACCCCATCATACTCCACTAAAGCCGCTTAATAGTCAGCGGCTTTTTTGTGCTTGTTAGAGACTATATTTAAGTTGGAGAGAGAAGCTTCTTGGCTTGCCATAACGATATTGGTTATAGAACCCAATTTGACTGTAATAATGCTTATCAAATAAGTTATCGATATTTAGGCTTACAGATAATTGCTCATTCATTTGATAATTCGCCATTAGGCTGGCAATACCATAACTAGGCTGGTTTACCTCAACAGCACCATAAACAGGGTTGTTAACTTCATCATAGCTATTGCTTTGCCAGCGATAGCCACCACCTACTTTTAGATTGTCTAATGCACCTGAGAGTTGATAGCTAGTAAAAAGTTTAAATTGATCTTTTGGGTTGGTGGTATTTAATACCGTATTATCCGGTTTTTCGCCTTTACTATGGGTATAGCCAAAATAAGCGTTCCAGTTGTCGGTTAATTTTCCGTTGATTTCTAGCTCGTAGCCCTGAGTTAATGTGCCGTCAATGGGCTTGTAGATGGCCTGAAGTGTTTCTGCAATGGTATCTCCCGTGTACTCGCCTACATTATCTTGATAAATTTTAAATCCAGAAAGGGATATGTCTAAACGTTCATCAAGTACAGAAGCTTTTATGCCAAGTTCATAATTCTTACCTTCAATAGGGCTTAAATAATTTCCATTTTTATCAACTCGACTTTGTGGTGTAAAAATATCAGTGTAATTAGCATACAAAGCCCAACTCTGTGTTAGTTCATAAGTTGCTCCAAAATAATTAGTTAGTTCATCACTTATTTTATAATCATGCATGCGACCAAAATTATCTTGATTGGTTTGCCATTGATTTAACCGGCTTCCAACAATTAAAGACAAGGCATCGGTTATATTTAGTTGTGCAGCAACATAAAGCGCATCTTGTTTAGTTGTGCCATAAGAGCCGTAAGCCGCTTCTGACTGCCAATTTGGTTTTGCAATGCTATAACTAGAGTCAGTGAAATCGCCGATAATATAGTCACTTTGTTCACTAGCATAATAAGGGGTCGAAAACTGTTGCTCTTGGGTATTATAACCAAATAGCAGTTGGTGACTTTGGCCCAGCCAATTAAACCGACCATTGAGTTCGACCTCATAGGTATCCTGCGTTCTGTTTGCATCAATATAGTTTATAGAACCGGGTTTCATTCCAGTGTTGTTTATAGGATCGGGCTCTCCTTTTACCCAAAACACATCATAGTCTAGGTCGTTATCACCATAGACGTAATTAGCGGTTAGCTGCCAGTTAGCGTTAAAGTAATGCTCTAGGCGAATAAACGCATTAAGTGCATCGGTTCGAGAAGAGGCCCAATCTTGAGCCGTTGAAGCACCTCTATCATAAGCAGTGCGGGAGCCATCACTATAAAAAATAGGCAAACCACCTGACATTGTTCCTTTAGGGGTTGTCGATTGATTATCAATAGCAAGAGTCAATAAAGTACTGTTAGAAAGATCTGCCTCAATAATGCCATACAATGTTTGGCTGGTTTGCGAAAAGCGATCTTGATATGAGTGTCTATCTTGATAAGCAACAACAGCCCTTCCTCTTATACTTTCACTATTATTTATGCTTCCCGACACATCCACCATCGCACGGTAGTTGTCCCATGAGCCTAATGAAGCAGTAAGATTTATTTGAGTGTTTGCAGTTGGACGTTTACGTATCAAATTAATTGCTGCCGAAGGGTTACCTGCGCCCAGCATTAGCCCCGTTGCTCCTCTAACTATTTCGATACGCTCATAAATTGCGGTATCGGTTAGGTTATCTCCATAATTAAAGCGGGTGTCATAGGTGGTCGCTATGCCATCATAAAGTATGCTGGTGACACTAATACCTCGGGCTGAAATAGAAAACTTGCCATTATCTGCTTCTCGAGCATTTATGCCTGTCACACTGGTTATAGCTTCAATTGCGGTGTTTAGTTGTTGGTCTGCCATAAAATCACTTGTTATCGCTATCGTTGATTGCGGTGTTTGCAAATGTGATAGCTCAAGACCTGTTGCAGAGCTCATGGAATTAACTTTATAGCCGTTTGCTTGCTCTCCAATTACGGTTAACCTTTCGATATCTTCGCTAGTGTGGGCGAGCGTTTGAGTTGAAACTGCTGAAAGTAAAAGACCAACCAGAGTGTAATGAGTTACGGGAGAATTTTTCTTTGAGAGTAGGTGTATCATTTGAAATCCATTTTTATTTAAAAACGTGAAATTAACTTTTCACATCAGTAGATGTCGCTGCTTGATAATCGAGCAAGAAGAGACTAATGGATTTTTCTTTATTAGTAAATACCTTTGATAATGATTTTCATTTAGATTTAAGTGTTCTCCTTTTTACTTACAAGCATGTTGTGAATAAAAAGGAGGGATTACTTATAAAAAGATTGCGCTAACTTGGAATAACTTTTCAACCACGTTAATGTGCTTTTTATCAATTAAGAACATAATTACATGATCGCCTGATAGAATTATCGTGTCGTCGTGGGCAATTAGTACATCGTCATTACGTACAATTGCACCTATTGTGGTACCTGCTGGCAATTTAATATCTGCAATCGCGCGACCCACTACTTTAGATGTGTTTTCATCACCATGGGCAACTGCCTCTATGGCTTCTGCAGCCCCTTTACGCAGTGAATACACGTTTACAATGTCGCCTCGGCGCACGTGCGTAAGTAACGCAGAAATAGTCGCTTGTTGTGGTGAAATAGCAATATCTATTTCGCCGCCCTGTACTAAATCAACGTAAGCACCTCGTTGAATAAGCACCATGGTTTTTTGTGCCCCCATGCGTTTTGCGAGCATGGCCGACATAATATTCACTTCATCATCGTTAGTAACGGCAATAAAAACATCAACTTGTTCAATGTGTTCTTCAGAGAGCAGCTCTTGATCGGACGCATCACCACAAAATACCACGGTGTTGTCTAGCATTTCAGAGAGTTGCTCTGCGCGCTCTTTACTGCGTTCTAATAATTTAACGCTGTGGTTTCTTTCTAGTGAGCGAGCAAGGCCAGCACCAATGTTACCCCCACCGGCTATCATAATTTTTTTGTACGAGCGTTCCAGTTTTTGTAGCTCGTTCATTACCGCACGAATATGTTTGGTGGCGGCAATAAAAAATACTTCATCGTCGGCTTCTATTACGGTAGTACCCTGCGGTTTTATTGCTTTGCCTTGACGGTAAATAGCGGCTACCCGGGTTTCTACATTAGGAATATGTTGCTTAAGTGTAGATAGGGCATAGCCTACCAATAAACCGCCATAGTAGGCTTTTACAGCTACTAAAGAGAGCATGCCGTCGGCAAATTGTAATACCTGTAATGCACCAGGGTAATCTATCAAACGGCGAATATATTTAGTTACGAGTGCTTCTGGGGCTATGTAATGATCGACAGGTAAATCATCATTATGAAAGAGTTTTTCGCGGTATTTTAAATATTGCTCAGAGCGAATGCGGGCAATTTTGGTTGGCGTATTAAAAATACTGTAAGCAACTTGGCATGCCACCATGTTTACTTCATCTGAGCTGGTTACGGCGATAATCATATCGGCATCTTCAGCTCCTGCGCGACTCAATACGTCAGGGTGGGCGCCGTGGCCTGCAACACCTTGTAAATCGTATTTATCTTGCAGTTCACGCAAGCGGTTACCGTCGATATCAACTACGGTTATTTCGTTTTGTTCACCCACTAAGTTTTCTGCGAGTGTGCCGCCAACTTGCCCAGCACCGAGTATGATTATTTTCATTATGTACCCGTATTATTAATACTAATTACATCAAAATAATAACTACCTCAAAAGCGAGGTAGTTAAATGTGTTGCGTGGCAATACTAGGCTTTTTTAACTAATTTAGCGTAGTAAAAACCGTCACTTTCACCTGGTAACAGCTGTAAGCCTGGTGTGGTTTTTGTGTCTTCGCTGTGCAGAGGAATATGCTCCACATCGTCGTTATTAGCTAAAAACTTAGCAACTTGTTGTTGGTTTTCTTGAGGAAGTACCGAGCAAGTTGCATACACTAATGTGCCGCCTGGTTTTAACAATGGCCAAATGCTATCGAGTATATCGCCTTGTAGGGTCGATAAGTCGTTAATGTCGGATGCGCGACGTAGCCATTTTATATCTGGATGACGACGAATTACGCCCGTTGCAGAGCAGGGTACATCTAACAAAATACGATCAAACTGATCTTCATCCCACCAAGTGTGAGGTTGCGATGCATCACCACATTGTAAGTCGGCGCCCAAACCAATTCGTTCTAAGTTTTGTTTAACACGTTCTAATCGTGTGGCATCGCTATCAAGCGCGAGCACATCTGCATCGGCAAGCTCTAAAATATGGCAGGTTTTACCACCAGGCGCTGCACAGGCATCAAGTATTGCATCACCATTTTGTGGGTCTAGGTAGCGAGCTGCAAGCTGCGCTGCCGCATCTTGTACTGAACAAGCACCGGTATCAAACTCAGGAAGTGAAAACACATCGCGTGGTTTGCTTAGTTTAATGCCATCAATAAAATCAGGGTTTAGAGTGTGTTCAATATCGTTAGCGGTTAGCATTTCGCTATATTCTTGGGTGCTAAACTGCGATTGATTCACTCGCAGCCACATTGGCGCTTGCTGTTGGTTTGCTTCTAGAATGTCTTCCCAGTGATCTGGATAGGCTTCTTTTACTTGCTTTATAAACCAGTTTGGATGGTTGTATAAACATACCGGAATTTGTTTGGCTTTTTCTTCAAGCTCAACTTGCTGACGTTGAAAGCTTCGTAAAATGGCGTTAATAAGCCCTTTTAAGCCAAGAGCGCGCAATTGTTGTAACGCATTAACCGTTTCGCTAATTGCTGCATGCGGCGGTACACGCATGTGTTGTAGTTGGTAAATGCCCACATACAATAAAAACTGGAAAATACGACGTTTGCCTTTAAGCGGTTGCTCGACTAGATGCTGGCAATAATTTTCTAGGCTAGGTAAGTAACGTAATACTCCGTAGCAAATTTGCTGCAGTAAGGCTTTATCTTTAGGTGATAGGCCTTGGCTAGCGAAAGGAAGTTCTTGATTAAGCGATGCGCCTTTATCAACCACGTTATATAAAGTTTCAGCGGCTAGCGCTCTGACATTGCTTACATTACTCATTATTTTCGCCTAATACAGTGCCGGGTGTGACCCAATCGCTACGACCGTTTAAAAAATCATTAATTGCCATTGGCTTTTTGCCTTGTGGTTGTAATTCGCCAATAGATAAAGCGTGTTTACCACAAGCCACAACGATACCGTTTTTATCACTTGCTAAGACAGTGCCAGCTGCGCCTGATTGTTCAACCACACTTGCTTGGTATATTTTTACCGTATTACCACTCATTTGGGTAAAGCATACTGGCCATGGGTTAAAGGCACGAATGTTACGCTCGATTTGCTCGGCATCCATAGACCAATCAATGTTGGCTTCGTCTTTTGAGAGCTTTTTAGCGTAATTGGCATCGGTATCGTTTTGTGGTTCAGGCGTTATTTCCCCGTTGGCTAAACGATTTATGGTATCGATTAATGCATCAGGCCCGAGTTCAGCAAGCTTAGTGTATAAGCTGGCACTGGTTTCAGTATTATCAATAGGGCAGCGGCTAATATGCAGCATATCGCCGGTATCTAGCCCTTCATCCATTTGCATTATCGTTACACCAGTTTGCTGATCGCCTGCCCAAATAGCACGTTGAATAGGTGCGGCACCACGCCAGCGAGGTAAAATAGAACCATGCACATTTAAACACCCTAAACGCGGGGCATCTAAAATGGCTTTAGGTAAAATTAAACCGTAGGCAACCACAATCATAATATCGGCATTGAGGCTGTTTAATTCCTCAAGTGCTTCATCTGTTTTGAGAGATTGCGGCTGAAAAACAGGGAGGTCATGTTCTAGTGCAAGCGCTTTTACTTCACTGGCTTTTAGTTTTTTTCCGCGACCCGCTGGACGATCTGGTTGACTGTAAACGCCCACAATTTGGTGTTCACTATTGATGAGTGCTTGCAGATGGCGTGCAGCAAAGTCCGGCGTACCGGCAAATATAATGCGTAATGGTTGTGTCACTGAGTTTCCTAATTATTTACTAAGGTGCTTATTATTGCGCTGCAAACTTCGCTTCTTTTTCAAGCTTTTTACGGATGCGTTGGCGCTTTAATGGAGATAAATAATCAATAAATAATTTACCTTGAAGGTGATCAAGCTCATGCTGAATACAAATCGCTAATAATTCGTCGGCATCAAGAATAAACTCTTTACCTTCTTCGTTGAGTGCAGCCACGGTGACGGTTTCTGCGCGATCAACTTTTGCGTACGAGTGAGGAACTGATAAACAGCCTTCTTCGCTCACGGTAGAGCCATCTTTTTTGATAATTTGTGGATTGATAAGTATTAGCGGTTCATCGCGCTCTTCTGATACATCGATCACCACAATACGTTGATGAATATCAACTTGCGTAGCAGCAAGTCCAATACCATTTTCATCGTACATAGTTTCTAGCATATCTTTGACGATTTCACGTACTTGGTCGTCAACAACAGTTACTTCTTTTGCGATTGTACGTAAACGTTCATCTGGAAATCTTAAAACTTCTAACCTAGCCATAGTTACCTTTTACACTTATGCTTAAATTTAGGGTATCGTATGTTCTTATTTTAGCCATTCACGTTCCCCTTTAACAGGTTTTGATTAATAATAATGAAAAAACACTATGAGGAAGCTCAATGAAATCTCCATTCATTGCAATAATACTTGCATTAGGTGCTGCTTTTCCTGTTCTAGCAGATGTATTAACTATAAAAAAAGACGCTCCTAAACAATACGTTGTAAAAAAAGGTGACACGCTTTGGGATATCTCAGCGATATATTTAAACGAGCCGTGGCTTTGGCCTGAGTTATGGCAAATGAACCCGCAAATAGACAACCCTCATCTTATTTACCCGGGCGATGCGTTAGCATTAATTTACGATGCAGACGGTAATCCGCGTTTAGTGATTAATAAAGCGTATAGAAAGCTATCACCTATGGGGCGTATTACACCTAAAGGGAAAGACGCTATCACCACGTTACCGCTTGAGTTGATTAAACCGTATTTGTCGTTTGAACAAGCGATAAACAGCGATACGATAAAAGAAAAACCCTACATTTTGGGTGCCAACGAAAATACCAAAACCCAAACAATCGATCATATTTTATATGTTAAAGGTAACTTAAAGCGCAATCAGGCTTATGCTATTTACCATGAAGGGGCGCCTTACACCGATCCTAAAACAGGTGAAAAGCTAGCGAGTAGAGCATCTTATGTAGGTATGGCTCGCGCTTTTAGAGCTGGTGATGCGGCTAATGGTGAACCTGCCTCAGTCAGAGTTGAATCAGTTAAGCGCGAAATCAAGCAAGGTGATTTTTTATTACCCGCGATGGAAGGACAGATGTTGCCGGTGTATTTTAATATGCATCGTCCTACCCAGCCGTTGCAGGGTCATGTAATTGCCTCTCCCCGTGAAGTGAGAGAATTTAGCACGATGGATGTGGTGGTGCTAAACTTAGGCTCTGAACAACAAGTTGAAGTAGGTCATGTAATTGATATTGAACGTCAATCACCTAAAGTAATTGATGGCGCTCGAGGTCCGCGTTATACAGAAGACTCAAGTCGTTTAGAAAAACTAGTATCCGCTACTAGCGAGTTGTTTGGCTCAGAGAGCGACGAAGATAGCATTACGTGGAAAATGCCAGCCGAAAAAGTTGGTGAAATGATTATTTTTAAAGTGTATGACAAAGTTAGTTATGCACTCATCACTAAAAATCAGTACCCAATTCGCATTGGAGATTTAGCAGTTATTCATTAAGTAGCGAGTCGGTGTTCTAGGAGGGAACATGGAGCAATCGTGTGGCAAGTTAAATCATTGGCTTGCCTTTTACTTATGCAAGGGGTTAGGGATTAAAACGCTCTTAGCCCTGTCTAAACAATACAGCTTAGCATCGCTGTTTTCTTTATCGCAAAGTGAGTTGGTTACGTTGGGTTTAACGGCTCACCAAGCTAGCAATTTACTTAACACGAACTGGCAGCAAGTTGCACATTATGAGCAGTTGATCAGCCAACAAAACATTATTGTTATTAGTATTTTTGATACCACCTACCCAGAATATCTCAAACAAATAGCTAGTGCGCCATTATTACTTTTTTGTAAAGGAGATATCAGCTTGCTGGCTTCGCCGCAAATAGCCATTGTTGGCAGCCGAAACGCAACGACTACGGGGCTTGAAATTGCTGCTGAGTTTGCGCATCAGCTAACGCTTGCTGGCATAACAGTAACCTCAGGTATGGCGCGTGGCATTGACGGCGCTGCCCATAAAGGGGCATTGTCAGGAAATGGTAAAACCATTGCAGTGCTAGGGACAGGCGTTGATATTTACTATCCTAAACGCCATAAGTTACTCACAGAGCAAGTATTAGCAACAGGCTTATTGGTTAGTGAGTTTTTGCCTGGTACGGCTGCCAATGCGCACAACTTTCCACGGCGCAATCGTATTATTTCAGGGCTCTCTTTAGGCGTTTTAATTGTTGAAGCCGAAATTAAAAGCGGCTCATTAATTACGGTACGTTACGCGCTTGAACAAAATAAAGAAGTTTTTGCGGTACCCGGTTCAATTAAAAATCCGCTTGCACAAGCTAGCCACTTTTTAATTAAGCAAGGTGCTAAGCTGGTTGAGAACGTCGCAGATATCCTTGATGAGATGAACTTTTCATACCCTTCTGGTCTAAACTATAAAGAGTTAACTGATGCTGTAACCTCAGATTGCGAGGTACTTAATAGTATTGGGTTTGAGGTGACCAGTGTGGACGATATTATGCGTCGAGTGCAGTGGCCAATTGATAAAGTACAAGCGCGATTGCTTGATTTAGAGTTAGACGATCAAATTGAGCGAGTATTAGACGGCTATATAAAATTAAGCGCTGGAGGATAATATGTTTGATATTCTTATGTATTTATTTGAAAACTATGTTCACAGCGAAAGCGATGTTTTTGTTGAGCAAAGTAAGCTTACTGATGAGCTACTGCGCGCTGGGTTTAACAAGCCGGAAATAAACAAAGCTATTGACTGGTTAGATCAACTTGCCGCATTACAATATAGTAATGAGTCGCCTTATTTATTAGCCACTGAGCAGCATGCAGTGCGAATCTTTACCGATAATGAGTGTCGCGTTCTTGATACTGAATGCCGTGGCTTTTTAATGTTTGTTGAACAAACCGGCGTTATTAATAGCACCACTCGTGAAATGGTGATGGATCGTTTGGCGGCGCTTGATAATTCAGCCATTACTTTAGAAGATTTAAAATGGTTAATTTTGATGGTGTTATTTAATGCCCCTGATTCTCAGCAGGCGTATGAGCAAATGGAAGATCTTATTTTTGATGAGCCTAGCGAAGTGTTACATTAACCATTATTGGGTGTTTTATTATTTTCAGCGTTAACAAACCGACCGCCATAGCTTGTATCTTTAAGGGTTTTGGGTATATTAGGCGAAAATTCACCAACCACTAGGATTTACATGAGTAAAATCGATCATTCACTTTTCTCGGCCAATAAACACGCCCTAGAAAAAGAATATGAGATATGCCCGCAATGTGGTTCAGAACTTGTGATTCGTAATAGTAAGTCGGGGCCTTTTTTAGGCTGCGCTAGTTACCCCAAGTGCGATTTTATTCGCCCGCTTGCCCATCATGATAGCAATGAAATAAAAGTACTTGAGGACAGCGAGTGTCCAGAGTGCAGCAAGCCGCTGGTGGTGAAAAATGGTCGCTACGGTATGTTTATTGGTTGTACGGGTTATCCTGAATGCCACTATATTGCCAGTGAGCATGACGATACGCCAAGTGAAGAGCCTGTGATTAGTTGCCCTAAATGTAAAAAAGGGCATTTAGTTTCACGCAGTAATAAGTTTGGTAAAGTATTCTATTCCTGCGACTGTTACCCAAGCTGTAAATATACGCTTAATCATAAACCTGTAGCTCAAGCGTGTCCTGTATGTGACTGGCCAGTTGTTACTGAGAAAAAAGCCGCGAGTGGTGTTGTGTTACAATGCCCACAAAAAAGCTGTATGCATAAGTTTGCTGCCACTGAATAACATAAATATCTCTGGAGACAATTTTGTCTGACCTTTCTTCTTTATCTGCTGCAATAACAAGCTTAGAACAAGGCGATGTTATTTTATACCCAACTGAAGCTGTTTATGGCTTAGGTTGCGATCCTGACAATCAACAGGCGGTGGAACGTTTACTTGATATTAAACAACGCCCAGTTGAAAAAGGGCTTATTTTAATTGCTGACAATTACGGGCAATTATTAAAGTACGTGGATGACGCTAAGTTGCCCATGGAAAAACGCGCTGATATTTTTTCAAGTTGGCCTGGTGCTATTACTTGGGTTATGCCTGCAGCTAAAACCACGCCGAAGTGGTTAACAGGGCAATTTGATACTATTGCAGTGAGAGTAACTAACCATCCTACAGTTAAACGTTTATGCCAAGAGTTTGGTAAACCATTGGTATCAACAAGTGCAAATTTAACTGGTCAAGCAACGGTAACAAGTATTGTTGAGGCGCAGCAGCAGTTTGCAGAGCAGGTTAGTTTTTATGTTGATGAACCATTAGGTGGTAATACACAACCTAGCACCATTAAAGATGCCACAACAGGCAATATATTCAGAGGTTAACTATGCAAAGCGAATTATTAAAACAAGTAAAAGCCTACTTTATGGCTTTGCAAGATACCATTTGCCAAGGCTTAGAAGCAGCAGATGGGAAAGCACAATTTGTTGAAGATAGCTGGCAGCGAGAAGAGGGCGGCGGTGGTCGTACTCGCGTTATCACCAATGGTAATGTGATTGAGCAAGGCGGAGTTAATTACTCTCATGTATTTGGTGCCTCTATGCCGGGCTCTGCGACTGCACATAGACCTGAACTTGCAGGACGTAGTTTTCATGCGTGTGGTGTATCGTTAGTGATTCATCCTAAAAACCCACATATACCAACAAGCCATGCCAATGTACGCTTTTTTATTGCCGAAAAAGAAGGTGAAGAACCGATTTGGTGGTTTGGTGGTGGTTTTGATTTAACCCCGTTTTACCCTGTACTTGAAGATGTAGTGCATTGGCACCAAGTTGCGCACGATGTGTGTCAGCCATTTGGCGATGATGTTTATCCAAAATATAAAAAATGGTGTGACGAATACTTTTATTTAAAACATCGTGATGAAACCCGCGGCGTAGGCGGCTTATTTTTTGACGATTTAAATGAGTTAGGTTTTGAGCAAAGCTTTGCATTTATGCAATCGGTGGGTAATGGCTTTTTAGATGCTTACGTTCCTATTATTGAACGTCGTAAAAACGATGAGTACACCGAGCAGCAGCGCGACTTCCAATTATACCGCCGTGGTCGTTATGTTGAGTTTAATTTAGTCTGGGACCGTGGCACATTGTTTGGTTTACAAAGCGGTGGCCGTACGGAATCTATTTTAATGTCGATGCCACCTTTAGCCCGTTGGGAGTATAACTATACCCCAGCCGAAGACAGCGCAGAGGCATTACTATATAAAGATTTCTTAAAGCCTCGAGATTGGTTAGCACTGGGCTAAGAATGATATGCCAGTCAATAAGCTACTTATTGACTGGCTTTTAAAATTATTGTTTAAGTTTAAAACTGCGTACCTGCTCATCTAACGAACGAGCTAAATTGAGTAACTCTTCACTGACTTTTTGATTTTCATCGGCATCCACTAATGATTGCTCGGCGTTATCGCTAATACCAACAACACTTATATTTATTTCTTCAGCAGCTTGGTTTTGTTGCTCTGTTGCATCGGCTATTTGTATATTGAGCTCATTTATTTCATTCATTTGCCCTGAAATATCTTTTAAAGCTTGTGCAACTTGCTGTACTTGTTGCGCTCTTTCGTCTGCCTCTGCACAGGACTCCCCCATGGTTTTAACGGTTTGCGCGGCTTCTGACTGCAGCTTATCAATTGTGCGACGTATTTCATCGGTAGATGCATGAGTTCGAGTTGCTAAAGTACGTACTTCATCAGCAACAACGGCAAAGCCTCGGCCAGCTTCACCTGCACGGGCAGCTTCAATGGCAGCATTAAGCGCTAATAAATTTGTTTGCTCGGCGATACTGCTGATCACCTCAAGTACTTTTCCCACTTCAAGCGTTTGCTCTTGTAGTTGTCTCACTTGATCTGCCGCTTGGCGTACATCTTCTGCTAACTGATTGATACTGAGTTCGGTTTGCTCAGCAACCTGCATGCTTTGTTGTGCTAGTTCATTACTGTTCTCAGATTTTTCTTGAGCAAAATGAGTGGTGTTTCTTACTTCATTGGATGAGCATTCTAGTTCATTAATTGCTGCGGCCACCGAATCGGTACTTTTCTTTTGTTCTAAAATAGCGCGCTCAGTGGTATCGGCCGAGGTATAAATTTTCTCTGCTGAATGAATAAGTACTTTTGAAGAGTGAGATACCTGAGCAATATTATCTTTAAACGTAGCAATCATTTGGTTAAAGCTAGTGGCAAGCCAGCCGAGTTCATCTTCGGCGTTATCTTCAATGCGTAAGGTTAAATCTTTATTGGTAGTGGCTAAGTGCATTGCATGGCCGAGCTTTTTAAGGCGCACTATAAATATTTTTCTAAACACTATACCTAGCAGCACAAAGGCAATAATAAAAATAGTAGAAAGTAGGCTGGTGGTTACTAAGGTGTTGTAAGTTACCTCATTATCAATATCAGCTAAGGAATAACTAATTTTTACCACGCCTAGTACATCGCCTTCTTGCGCTTGGTGGCAGCCTAAACAGTTAGTACCTTTATAATCAGAGCTAGCATACATAGGGCGAAGGTAGGTCATACTGCGGCTATCGGTGTTTTGCTCTATAAATAAGCTTTCTTTACCCTTTAGTGCTTCGCGTTCGTTGTTATTACTTGCTGTTTGGTTTTTATTTCCGGCACCATACAGATTATTAACTATATCGGAGCGAATAATATGAGCATCTTCTATATTAGGGTGTTTGCGTAGCTTTTGGCTCAATAATTCTCGATTAGCCATAGTACCGGTTAGCATCATGGTGTTTATTGAATCAAAATAATTATCGGCAAGCAGCTTAATGTTTTCTGCCACCGTATCCTGGGCGAGCGTGCGCTGTTGGCTAGCACTACTAAAAATACTGGCTATTAATACAATAACGCCAGTTAGAGCTAATAAAGCATAAATTTTATGTTGGATTGATTTCACACGCGCCACGCTTTTCTAATTATTTGATAGGGTATTATCTATATTTTAGAAAAGCGGATTTTGACTTAGCGCAAATAATCCCCAATTAAAGAACGAGGTAGGTTAATGCTGGTTAATCATATGGCTGGCAAGCTGAGCCAGTGATTGACGTAAGCCTTCGCGTAACACAGGGTTATCTATTTCTATATCTAAGGTCTTATTCATGCAATACATCCACTGATCACGTAAGTCTTGATCAATAGGGAACGGCATATGGCGTTTACGCAGCATCGGGTGGCCGTATTTTTCTACAAATAGGTCAGGCCCACCAAGCCAACCGGATAAAAACTCAAAAAATACTTGGCGAATTCTGTCTAATGGTTGAGGATGCATATCATATAACGGTTTAGCGTATTCATCACTGGCCATTATATCGTAGAATCTATTAGCAATTGCACGCGTGGGGGCTTCTCCACCAATGATTTCATACGGGGTTTTATCTGGCGTAGGTGCTTGCGTAGTTGTAGACGGCTTTGATCTTGAAAAGAGTCTTTTAATCATAAGTTTATCATCGTTAATAGGCAGTACTAAAACTGCGAAGAGGTTGTTTAAAATGGACAAATATGCGGTTTTTGGAAATCCAATCAAACATTCAAAATCTCCCATTATTCATCAGCAGTTTGCAAAATCATTGGGAGAGCAAATCGACTATCGCGCAATATTAGCACCTATCGATGGATTTGAAAAAACAGTCGCTGCTTTTTTTGAGCAAGGAGGAAAAGGCGCCAATGTCACTGTTCCTTTTAAAGAGCAGGCTTTTGCTTTAGCCGATGAACTCACCCCAGTTGCTAAACTGGCAGGCGCAGTGAACACCCTTAAAAAGCGCGATGATGGCAGTTTACTCGGTGATAACACTGATGGCACTGGTTTTGTTAACGACTTACTGACCAATAAAATAACGATAACAGGTAAACGCCTGTTGATCATTGGTGCGGGTGGCGCTGCTCGAGGAGTGATCTTACCTTTACTAGAGCAACATCCTGCAGAGATAGTTATTGTTAATCGCACAGTACACAAAGCCCAAATATTGGCAAAGCTCTTTACTGGGCATGGCAATGTTTCGGGATATGGTTTTGACGACCTTCCTTTTACTGATTATCATTTAGTTATTAACTCAACCTCGAGCAGCATGAATAACGAATTACCTGCGTTAAGCGAAAAGCACTTAAGCACATGTGAAATGGCTTATGATATGTTTTACGCCACGCAAAATACGCTATTCATGAATTGGGTCAGCGAACACAATAAAGCAGCTAAGCTATTAGATGGCAGTGGTATGCTAGTAGGCCAAGCCGCACAAGCTTATTATGTATGGCGAAATAAAATGCCTGAGATTGTTCCTGTTATTACTGCACTAAAGCAGGGAGTGCTTAAATGAATCAAGCAATACAGTTTATAGATCGACTCGAATTTAGAGAGCCAACTCATCAATTAGTTTTTTTTGCACAAGTAAATGGCATGCTAGTTGAGTGTGTGATTGCTGTCAGTAGTTTAAATTTAGCCGATGAGAGTCATGCAACGCGTTATTTTGAGCAATACCGTTTTGATTATGAAGAACGTGCCGAGCAGCTTATCGAAGATGAATGCTATAACTCGGCAGGTCAAATAGAAGTGAGTTTAGTTAGTTAAATTAACTAGCATCTTCAGCTAAGTATTCATCTTTAAGCTGCACGTAATTATCAGCAGACACTTTTAAAAAGCTCAGCTCTTGCTCTGTTAATGGGCGAGCTTGTTTTGCTGGGCTACCTACATATAAAAAACCAGATTCTAAACGCTTATTAGGGGGTACTAAAGCACCGCCACCAATAATTACCTCATCTTCTACAATCACATTATCCATAATAATAGCGCCCATACCCACAAGTATACGATTACCTAATACGCAGCCATGCAGCATTACCTTATGACCAACGGTTACATCATCACCAATAATAAGTGGGTAGCCGTCTGGATTATTCTTTGTTGCTCTTGATAAGTGTAAAACGCTGCCATCTTGTATATTAGTACGTTGACCAATACGAATATGGTTAACATCACCGCGGGCAGCAACTAACGGCCATACACTGCTATCATCACCTATAGTGATATCACCGACTAATACAGACGACTCGTCTACATAAACAGATTCATTAAACGCAGGAGTGATTCCTTTATAAGAACGTATTGCCATATATGCACCTTTAAATTAAACATATTAAGAGTATTAGTGTAACAGTAGCGCTTATTTTAGTGCCAGCAAAGCCTATATTGATTATAAAACTACCAGTTTCACCTGCTTTCGCTCAGATACTAACCGAACAGTGTGTTTTTTTAGTTTTTCTTTAAAAAAGTACTTGCGTAAAAATCTGTTCTCCCTATAATGCGACCCCACTGAGACGGGGAACGCCAACGCATAGCGAGGCACGAACTACTCAGAGAGTTAAATAAAACTTGAGTTTAAATCATCGTAAGAAAGTTTAAAATTAAGTGTTGACTCGAAAAATAAAGGATGTATTATACGCATCCCTAGCGACAACGTCGCAACGTTCTTTAACAATATAAAGCAATCATCTGTGTGGGCACTCGTACAGATTGAGTTCTAACAGCCAAGCTTAGTTTGCTAAGTGAGGCAAACAAATTTAGAGTCTCAATTGAAACTGAGTGACCAACAGAAT
>NZ_PNDH01000007.1:0-31440 GCF_005887175.1 Pseudoalteromonas sp. S1612
TTTTTTGTTTTTGTTTTTTTTTTTTTTTTTTTTTTTTTTTGTTTTTTTTTTTTTTTTTTTTTTTTTTTTTTTTTTTTTTTTTTTTTTTTTCTGATAGCTGATAGCTGATAGCTGATAGCTGATAGCTGATTATTTAGTGAAGAATACGGGCTCTAATTGTGCCTTCAACAGCACTGAGTTCTTTTAGTGCTACTTCAGATTGAACGGTGTCTACGTCAATAACCACGTAACCAATTGCTTCGTCCGTTTGTAAGTACTGTGCGGCAATATTAATACCATGCTGAGCAAACGCTTGGTTAATTTGCGTTAACACGCCAGGGCGGTTGTGGTGCACGTGTAACAAGCGACTACGGTTGGCAAGTTCTGGTAATGATACTTCAGGGAAGTTAACTGCTGTAATAGTTGAGCCATTATCTGAGTACTTAGCTAGTTTACCTGCTACTTCGATACCAATATTCTCTTGTGCTTCTTGAGTTGAGCCCCCAATGTGCGGCGTTAAAATAACGTTGTCGAATTCACGTAGTGGCGAAATAAACTCTTCATCGTTTGATTTAGGCTCAACTGGGAATACATCAATGGCTGCACCGCTAAGCTTCTTCTCTGTTAGTGCTTCAGCTAGGGCGTCAATGTCAACCACAGTACCGCGAGAAGCATTAATTAAAATAGCGCCTTGCTTCATCACGGCAAGCTCTGCTGTTCCAATCAAGTTTTTAGTTTGCGGTGTCTCTGGAACATGTAAACTAATAATATCAGCGCGTTGCAACAGCTGCGTTAAGTTATGTACTTGTGTAGCATTACCTAAAGATAGTTTGTCTTCAATGTCGTAATACTCCACGTTCATACCAATATTTTCAGCCATAATACCCAGCTGAGTACCAATGTGGCCGTAACCAATAATACCTAAGGTTTTGCCGCGAGCTTCAAACGAGCCATTAGCTGTTTTTAACCAGCCGCCACGATGGGCAGCGGCATTACGCTGTGGAATACCACGTAATAACAGCAATATTTCACCAAGTACAAGCTCAGCCACAGAGCGAGTATTTGAAAACGGTGCATTAAATACCGCAATACCGCGCTCACGCGCTGCGTTTAAATCTACTTGGTTTGTGCCAATACAAAAACAACCTACAGCAACTAGCTTTTCAGCTGCGTTTAATACAGATTCGTTAATATGAGTACGAGAACGAAGCCCTACAAAGTGCACATCTTTAATGCGCTCTATAAGTTCGTCCTCTGGCAACGATGTTTTAACGTAGTCGATATTGCTATAACCGTTACGTTTTAGCGTTTCAACAGCGCTTTGGTGAACACCTTCAAGCAAGAGAATTTTAATTTTGTCTTTTGCTAACGATACCTTACTCATAACCATATCCTATTTAATTTGTGGCCCATTTTTAGTGCCGATAATTACTTTATCAGCACCGCGCTCTGCAAATAGGCCGTTGGTGACTACGCCAACAATTTGATTTATTTGTGTTTCAAGCTGTTTAGCATGGGTAATTTTTAAATTATGTACGTCTAAAATAACGTTGCCGTTATCGGTTACAACACCGTGGCGATACACAGGGTCACCGCCAAGTTTTAATAATTCGCGGGCAACATAGCTGCGCGCCATCGGAATAACTTCAACCGGCAGTGGGAAGTCTCCTAAGGTATCGACTAGTTTTGTATCATCAACAATGCATACAAACTGTTTTGCTACTGCTGCCACTATTTTTTCGCGGGTAAGCGCCGCACCGCCGCCTTTGATCATTTCATTTAAGGCGTTAATTTCATCTGCGCCATCAACGTATACATCAAGTGCTGCTACATCGTTAAGCTCAAACACTTCTATGCCAAGCTCTTTTAAGCGCGCTGTAGATGCTTCTGAACTTGATACTGCGCCAACGATGGTGTCTTTAACTGTGCCTAGGGCATCAATAAAGTGATTAACGGTTGAGCCTGTACCTACACCTACTATGGTGTTTTCTTTTACAAACTCGAGTGCAGCCCACGCAGCTGCTTTTTTTAATTCATCTTGTGTCATTGTTGTCTGCTCATTGGTGTCAAAATAGGCTGTTAGTTTACAAGATTAGTTGTTACCAACAGTAGGTTTTATCGGGTGTTATGATCGTTTTTAGTGGTACATCCCACGATTCAATCGGTAACTCATCGACTTGTTGGCACGCATGTGCGAGGCCAATAAGTTGCGGTTGTTGCCAGTGTTGTTCGTATAAACGTGCCAATGTTCTATCGTAAAACCCACCTCCCATTCCAAGGCGATTACCAAATTTATCAAATGCCACTAATGGCATTAGAACGTAATCAAGCTCAGGTAAGGGGCATATTTGAGAGCAGTTCAACTTAGGCTCCAAGATACCATAGCGATTTGCTCTCATGGGTGAGTTTTTTTCATAGCGTTGAAATAGTAAATTAGCCCCATTAAATGGATGAATTACGGGCAAGTAAATAGCCTGGTCAGTGTTCCATAATTCATTAATTAACAATGAGGTATCTAATTCGCCATCATTACTTAAATAAAGCGCGATATGACTTTTTTTGGCCGAATTTATGCTTTTTAAGTGTTGAATAAAATTCACTTTAAGCGATTCGGCGGCTAATTCTTGCTGGTTTTTTGATAGGTTATTACGTGCTTTACGAATATCGTGTCTTATTTGTGCGCGATTATTACTCATTAAATAACTTAACCGTAATTAAAAAGAGAATAAATTAGGAAATAATAAGTACATAGCAAGTACAATAAGCAATATTACGGCTGTAGAAATCAGCGAATATAAAACAAGGTTGCCGCGTTTTTTGGGCTCAGTAGAGAGAGGCTCATCAAGCATTAAATCGTCATCTTCCCATACTTCATTATTTTCATCAGGTAATGATAATTCAACTTCAGGGAGGCGTTGCTCAATATCTTCTAGTTTTTCTTCAAGGCGAATTAGGCTACTGGTAATGTAATCTAGGGCGTCAAATAAGCGCTGATCTCGCTGGCTGTCGTAAGCTGTTTGAGGTGCCGTTTGTGTAGCCGCAGCTTGCTGAAGTTTGCTTTTAATCCCCAGCGTTGAAAGTAACTTAGCTTGCTTGAGTGCTTTATCTTTGGGGCAAGGGGCAAATAACGGTTTGCCATCAAAAAAAGCAGCCACTTTTTCTGGCGAGGTTTTCAGCTTTTCTGTCAGTGCAGTGGTCACTGCTTGGCTGTCTGCGCCTTCTGCAAGTCCTACAAATATAACACGAAAATTGTCGGCCATTTTTTATCCCTAATACGCTTTATTGTATAAGCAGAGTATATACCTAAAATGTAAAACAGTTCGAGACTGTTTTACGACTAACTTAGTACACATAGCAAAACGGCCCTAAAAAGGGCCGTTTAAATATTAGCTAAGTGGCTTATAGCCCAGCTGCTGCACGAAGTGCGTCTGCTTTATCTGTGCGTTCCCATGGGAATTCGTCACGACCAAAGTGGCCGTAAGCCGCTGTTGGAAGATAAATAGGGCGCTCAAGGTCAAGCATTTGAATTAGACCGTAAGGGCGTAAGTCAAAGTGTTCACGAATAAGTTCAATTAAACGCGCTTCTTCTAATTTGCCTGTGCCAAATGTTTCAACACTGATAGAAGTAGGCTCTGCAACACCAATAGCGTAAGACACTTGAAGTTCACACTTATCAGCAAGGCCTGCAGCAACAATGTTTTTAGCAACGTAACGTGCAGCATAAGCCGCTGAGCGGTCAACTTTTGATGGATCTTTACCAGAGAAAGCACCACCACCGTGACGGGCCATACCACCGTATGTATCTACAATGATTTTACGACCAGTTAAACCACAGTCACCCATTGGGCCACCAATAACAAAACGACCTGTTGGGTTAATGAAAAATTTGGTTGCGCTAGTAATAAGCTCAGCAGGAAGTACTGGCTTAATAATTGTTTCCATTACCGCTTCTACTAAGTCATTTTGCGATACATCTTCGCTGTGCTGAGTAGAAAGTACAACAGCATCAATACCTACTGGCTTGCCATTTTCGTATGCAAATGTAACTTGTGATTTTGCATCTGGACGTAACCAGTTAAGCTCGCCGCTTTTACGAACCTCTGCTTGACGCTGTACTAAACGGTGAGAATAAGTAATTGGAGCAGGCATTAATACTTCAGTTTCGTTACATGCGTAACCAAACATTAAGCCTTGGTCGCCAGCGCCTTGTTCTTCAGGGCTTGTACGGTCAACACCTTGATTGATGTCTGGAGACTGTTTACCAATCGTGTTTAAAATTGCACACGAATCGGCATCAAAGCCCATATCTGAGTGTGTGTAACCAATTTCACGTACTGTTTTACGTGTAATTTCTTCGATATCAACCCATGCGCTAGTAGTGATTTCACCACCAACCATAACCATACCGGTTTTAACGTAAGTTTCACACGCTACACGGGCATGAGAGTCTTGCTCTAGGATAGCATCAAGTACCGCATCAGAAATTTGATCGGCGATTTTATCCGGATGACCTTCAGAAACAGATTCAGAAGTAAATAAATGTTTTGCCATTGTAATTATGCTCACAAATATTGCGCTTCACAAACGTCGGTATTAGCGCTAAAAAATTAAGGCGCGTATTTTATCTAAAACAAGCGAACTTGCATAGTTTTTTTACGCCTAGACGTCTAAATAAAATATATAATAGTAAAAGGTTCTTAAAAAATATTCATAATGTCCTATTTTTATGGGTTTTTAATTGCACACAGCCCCTACAATAAGTAAGAATGGAGGTATATAAATACCCGCGCAAATACATATAAAGGTAGGAGAATTCATGCCATCTCGCAAAGAACTTGCAAATGCTATTCGCGTCTTGTCAATGGACGCAGTACAAAAGGCCAAATCTGGTCACCCTGGAGCCCCTATGGGCATGGCTGATATCGCAGAAGTATTATGGCGCGATTATCTAAAACATAACCCAACAAATCCAGAGTGGGCTGACCGAGATCGATTTATACTCTCAAATGGTCACGGTTCAATGCTAATTTATTCTCTATTGCATTTAAGTGGTTATGATTTACCACTGGACGAAATTAAAAACTTCCGCCAAATGCACTCTAAAACACCAGGCCACCCAGAATATGGATACGCGCCAGGAATTGAGACCACTACGGGTCCATTAGGTCAAGGGATCACAAATGCCGTAGGTATGGCAATTGCTGAAAAAGCATTAGCCGCTCAATTTAACCGTGAAGGCCATGACATTGTTGATCACCACACTTACGCATTTATGGGTGATGGTTGTTTAATGGAAGGTATTTCTCATGAAGCCTGTTCGCTTGCTGGCACATTAGGCCTAGGCAAGTTAGTGGCATTTTGGGATGACAACGGCATTTCAATCGACGGTGAAGTTGAAGGCTGGTTTAGCGATGACACACCAGCACGTTTTAAAGCATACGGCTGGCATGTAATTAGCGACGTTGATGGCCACGATAGCGATGCTGTAAGTGCTGCAATTAGCGAAGCCAAAAGCGTGACCGACAAACCAACGCTAATTTGTTGTAAAACAGTAATTGGATATGGCTCACCTAATAAATCAGGTAGCCACGACTGTCATGGTGCGCCATTAGGTGATGACGAAATTAAAGCATCTCGCGAGTTTTTAGGTTGGACGGGTGATGCATTTGAAATCCCTGCTGACATTTACGCACAGTGGGATAACAAAGAAAAAGGCCAACAGCTTGAAGCAAGCTGGGATGAAAAATTTGCTGCCTACGAGCAAGCATTCCCAGAGCTCGCTGCTGAATACAAACGCCGTACAAATTCAGATTTACCCGCTGATTGGGCTGAAAAGTCACAAGCGTATATTGAGCAGTTACAAGCAAACCCAGCAAATCCAGCATCACGTAAAGCATCGCAAAATGCATTAAACGCATTTGGTCCGTTACTACCTGAGTTTATGGGTGGCTCTGCTGATTTAGCAGGTTCAAACTTAACAATTTGGGATGGCTCTAAAGGCTTAACGGCAGACGATGCAAGTGGTAACTACGTTTACTACGGTGTGCGTGAGTTTGGTATGTCGGCAATTATGAATGGTATTGCACTTCATAAAGGCTTTATCCCTTACGGTGCAACGTTCTTAATGTTTATGGAATACGCACGCAACGCGGTTCGTATGGCTGCATTAATGAAGCAACCAAGCATTTTTGTATACACGCACGATTCAATTGGTTTAGGTGAAGATGGTCCTACTCACCAACCAGTAGAGCAAATTGCCAGCATGCGTTTAACGCCTAACCTTTACAACTGGCGCCCATGTGACCAAGTTGAGTCGGCAATTGCATGGCAACAAGCTATTGAACGTAAAGACGGTCCTACATCATTAATCTTTACTCGCCAAGGCTTAGAGCAACAAGCACGTGATGCACAGCAATTAAGCGACGTTAAAAAGGGTGGTTACATCCTAAGTTGTGACGGCAACCCAGAGCTTATTCTTATTGCTACCGGCTCTGAAGTACAACTAGCGCAAGACTCTGCGAAAGAGCTACGTGCGCAGGGTAAAAAGGTACGTGTTGTATCTATGCCGTGTACTGATGCGTTTGAAGATCAATCGCCTGAGTACAAAGAAAGCGTATTACCAGCAAGCGTTTCACGTCGCGTAGCGATTGAAGCGGGTATTGCTGATTACTGGTACAAGTACGTAGGTTTAAATGGCGCCGTAGTCGGTATGACCACCTTTGGTGAGTCGGCACCAGCTAACGAGCTGTTTGAGTTCTTCGGCTTCACCGTAGAAAACATCGTTAACAAAGCAAACGCATTGTTTTAAGCGACTGCTTTAACATTTAAAAGCCCGTCCTGTGTATAGCAGGGCGGGCTTTTTTTATTTCAGAGCTGACAGATTTAAGCTGTTAGCTGCCAGTTTAACTCACAGGTAAATTTACAATGGGGGGAGGTTTTAGCACTAGTTATTAATAAAAAGTTGTAGTGAAAGTCGTGCTTTAGGCGGCGTTAAAACAATCAAAGCTGTTACCATAAATGATGATTGGCTATGACTTCAAAGGCGTTTAGAGCCTAATTCATTCGCTTTAAGCGTATACTAAGGCTGGTAAACGTCCAAATAAAGGTAATTACAGCATAAAATTATTTTTGCTCTAAAAATTAGTTTGCAGTATCATTTCGGGCACAGACTCATTTACAAGGAAGAAATATGTCTTGGTCAAAACTCAATAAAACTATCAATGCCCATTCTGTAATCCCTCTTGACGCGCTAAGTTGTCGTGATTTTGGTGTTAATCTCCCCGTTAATTTTCCATTTAATAAAGTTAAATTTACTTGCCAAGCTCTCGCTATGCTATCGCAGCTCAATGACTATGATTTAAAAATGGTCAGTGCCGATATCATTCAAATATGCGCGAACCCTAATGCCACAAACTCAATTAAGCATAGCCGTAACCCGCTGCGCCGTTTGTGGCGAACAAAGTACCCGTTCCGTAATTACCATTTTTTGATAGAATACTCACTTAAAAATAATTCTATCAATTTGGAAGATATACTTTTCGACAGGCAATTACAGGGATCTAAAGATAATTTTGCTGCAGAGCGTACGATGCTTTATGAAGTCCAAAGGCTTAGTAATCACACCTATGAAAAAGCAATAAGCAAAGAAGAAATAAGAGAAATACAAGGAGCATGGAAAGCTGATCCTATTCCGGTTACGCGAGTCAATACACAGCACGCAGCAGTCAATGGTATGCAAAATGAGCTTACCAAAGCTACATGGTTAATGGGTACTCATCTTGATAGAGCCTATGAGGGAGACGGCATAAAAGCTTATACCTTGTTTCATAACCCCACAGATCGAGCAAAGCTCGATTTAGTGGAGTGCGTATTTGATAAGCGCTTAGGTACAAAATCCCATAATGCCCAGCATTTAGCGGCCGTGCTGGCACAAAATAATCAGCAAGGAAAGCAGGTGAAATGGCTGGCGCACAGCCAAGGGGCAATCATTTTTTGCGCCGCGCTAGAACATTATCGCATTCACTATGGTAAGCCACTTACAGGTCAGCAACTCGCGGTGCATGGCTCAGGCTCAAATGTCGAACGTTTAAAACGCATTGCTAACAGTACGGGCTTAAAAGTAGTCTCAGTGCGTAATAACCCCTATGACTTAGTGCCTAACTTAGCGGGGCGTAATGACTTATCATCAAGCAGTCTTGTCCGTTCGATGAAATTTAAAGGCTTAGTTACAGGTGATGATGCTTGTGCAAGCCCACACACTTTGCCATTTTTAGGCCTAATCACCTATGCAGACCAACTGCAAATGCTGGGCTATAACGATAAGGCCGATATAGTAAGAAAGTTTATTAAAACTCTACCGCCTACGGATGCGCGATTATGATCAAATTAACCAAAGCTTTTTACCGTGGTTTTGTAGGAGGCCCTAATTTTGAAAATTGCACCCACCACCGTCTTATTCTAGAAGACAAGCTGATAACACTCGATGTGCCTGATAGCAACGTCTCAGCAGTGCCGTCTACCATTGATGTCTCGTTTCCTTATAATTCAACCAGCTGGTTTAACCAACATAAAAAAAACTATTTACACCATGAATACGTGCATATGCTCACTGAAAACTGGATGTATTTGCCTCCAGTAAGTTATTTACTAAGCAGTGAGTATGGCATGTTTAGTTGCCAACTAAGAATTAAGCAAACTAATAAAATCAATGTTCTTGATACTATGCAATTAAGACGCTTTGTAATTGATGAGTATGATAATTATCATTGGGGGTCAGATGGTTATAACACTAAGCTTCAAAATGATACTAAGCTAGAGTCGAATAAAAGAGCAAACCCATGGGAAGGCGAAGCACTGAAAAAGGAAATTTTAGGGCGCGTTGAATCTTATGGTTATCCGCCACTGCCGGCAGCTAAAGGAGTAATTATTAATGATCGCCAATGGGTGTTTTATCAAATAAAGAAAAGTAATAAGCGTTCTCGTCAAGACTTTTATTGTTTACCATTAAGTGAGCATGCATTTTTAGAGGTTGAATTTAATCATCGTGTTGACCGCTCAGATAAGCATAAAAAATGGGCTAAGCATGCACTTGAATCACAGCAGCGAATTATGGAATCAATTAAGTTGAGTGATTTACCCCCAGATCACGATAATTTGATTGCAGATAATTCTAAGAGTGTTTAACGTAATCGAAGCGTTTTTATGGCTTTTTTATGAGTTGTACTTTTATCACTTCTCTAAAGCGCAGCGTCTTTTAGTTCTCTTTCCCTATAAATCACTAAAAATTCTGTTCGAAACTCGCAGCCCGTTGCTCGGCATATCTCTCTATAAAGTCGTTCATTTTTAATCTTTTGGCTTCTAAATGAGTAATTTTCACAGCACTTAACTTGCAAGGTTTTTGTGTATCAGGCACTGTGGAGGTAGCAAAATTATAAATTAATAACAGGAGTTAACATGCCAAAGTTCGATAACGTTAGTGTGGTTAAAAAAGCCAATGTATATTTTGATGGCAAAGTATCAAGCCGAACTGTGCTTTTAGGAAATGGTGAAGCGAAAACCTTGGGTTTTATGCAACCCGGTGAATTTGAGTTTAATACCAACCAAAAAGAGTGCATGGAATTACTTGCAGGGCAGTGGGATGTGTTATTACCAGGTGAAAGCGAGTGGAAAACATTTAATGCGGGTGAGTCATTTAATGTTGATGCTAATGTCAGCTTCCATGTAAAAGTAAGTGATTTTGCTGATTATTGCTGTTCATACACAGATTAATTACATGAATGGTTAAATTATCAGCACCTCTGAAAGGCCGCTATCACGCGGCTTTTTGCATACTTAATGCTAAATGAATGATCTAAATCAGGTGGGGTAATAAATAATTGCTAAATTTAGCTATTTTCTCTTGTGTTAATTCGTTTAGCCCCCAATACTAACTGTGAGGTAACATAAAAAAGGATACCCTATGAAAATTAATCTTTCTGGTCACCATGTTGACGTTACTGATTCTATTAAAGAACACATTAACGAAAAGTTTTCTAAAATTGAGAGTCATTTTCCATCATTGATAGCGCTCGACATTATTCTTTCAAAAGAGCATCATAAGTTCCAAGCAGAAATTAGTACAAATTATGAAGGTGCGCGAATATCAGTTAAAGGGGAAAACGAGGTTATGTACCCAGCCATTTCTAGCGCAGCTAAAAAACTCGATGCCGCACTAAAGCATCGTAAAGGGCAAATAAAAGCGAACTTACATGAAAAGCCTGTAAGTACCACACCAGAAATAGCACACGAAATCATCCAAGAGATGGATTTAAATTAATAACTAACAATGTGTTATTTTTAAAAAGAGCCTAAGGGCTCTTTTTTATTGCCTGTAAATTAGGTAAGTTATGCATTCACACAGTTTATTAATGATAAAAATTAATAATAAAAGCACATAACACACCAAATTTGAGAAGTTAATGCAGTACACACAAAGCACATGGAAGTCTAGGTTAGGGGCGCTCGGCCCAGGTATTTTAATGGCCACCGCTGCCATTGGTGGCTCACACTTAGTTGCATCGACCCAAGCTGGCGCATTATTTGGCTGGCAGCTATTTTGGCTTATTGTGGTGGTTAACGTTTTAAAGTACCCGTTTTTTCGTTTTGGTATGGAGTACACACTCGCTACTAAAAATAGTTTAGTCGAAGGGTATAAAAGCCAAGGGCCTGGCTATTTTTACAGTTTTATTGCCCTCAATATTATTGCCGCTGTGGTAAATACCGCGGGCGTATTGTTGCTTACTGCGAGCTTATTACACTACGCATTACCTATTAGTATTCCTGTTACCTTATTGTGCTGGTTAATATTGGCTGCGTGTTTAATTATATTATTACTAGGGCACTTTAAAGCGCTCGATAACGTTGCAAAAGCTATTATGGGGCTACTTACTATAGCAACCATAACCGCATTAGTTATTGCTATAAATAACGGCCCTGTAGCTCCTGTAAACTATGTTGGCCCCTCACCATATGAACTTGCCATGTTAGGCTTTATGGTTGCCTTAATGGGCTGGATGCCAGCGCCTATTGAAATTTCGGCTCTGAGCTCGTTGTGGCTTAAAGAAAAACAAGCTCAGCAAAGTGTGACTAAAAGCCAAGGCTTATTCGACTTTAATGTAGGTTATTGGTTAACCGCCGGGCTTGCGCTGGTATTTTTTAGTTTAGGTGCGTTAGTGCAATATGGGCAAAGCAGTAATATAGAGCTTGGCGGTGTAGCCTTTGCTAAACAGCTGATTGATATGTATGCACTTACTATTGGCGAGTGGGCAAGGCCTTTGGTATCTGCCATCGCGTTTTTGTGTATGTTTGGCACCACACTCACCGTGCTTGACGGTTACGCCCGCACACTTAACGAATCGCATAAACTTCTTGGTTTTAAGCAATCAAAACACAGCTTAAATACGTGGCTTATATTACAAGCATTGGCCGGTATGGCGGTGATCTTATTTTTTAAATCAGCTCTTGGGCCCATGCTTACCTTTGCCATGACGCTTGCGTTTGTAACCACACCGGTTTTTGCATGGCTTAACTTCAGCCTAGTTCGCTCAGAGCCTGCGATTAAACACAGTCTATTTTTGCGTGGCTTAACCTGGTTAGGCTTGGTGTACTTGGTTGGTTTTGCTATGGCGTTTGTGGTTTGGAAGTTGATGTAATTTTATATTCGAGGTTCGAGGTGAAAGGCACAAATCAAACAACCTCTGCATAGATGTCGACTGTTGTAGACCCCGATAGGCTTTAGCGAGCGAAGATAAGACGGTCAAAAATTATGATGTTTATCCTAATTAGTTAAAATATGAGTTAGATAGGGCTGAGTGAATGTACGATAACAATCCAATTGAGTTTATACACCGCTTATTTGGTATTCCTTACTCAGGAAGACGGTACTAAAATGGCAAGCTCGGCTAATCAACTCCCACCTGCCAACCCTAAAAAAGGGTGGCTTTCTATAGGAGTTTTATGTTTAATCATTACTCTCTATGCCTACAGTTTTAAATTAGAAATTAGCACATTAAGTCTTATTGCTGAAAATGTAATTTCGTTAAAAATTAAACCTGTAGTAATTCCTTTGATAGTTATGATGCCCGCTTTTTTTGTACTCATCTACGGGATTTATCAAAGAATGCATGGTGATATATCAGAAAAATCGATGCGAAGGGGGCTATTTGTTATTATAGGATGCTTCCCTCTATTTCTGATTACCTGGTGGATTTACAGCTGGCAACTTAGTGATAAGCTTGAAAGTGAAGGCTATTCCATTTGTCACTGGTATTCAGGAGCTTCACTAGGAGCTCCTGAAATTTGGCTTTCAGATCCAAGTTACTGCATTGAATACGGTTATTTAGTAAGGATTGAATTACTTGAATGGCTAAAGCAGCAGCGGTTAAGTGGAAAAAAACCATCCATTGAAGTCTTCGAGAAGCAATTAGAATTCATGCTCAGTGAATACCATCAAAAATATGGTGCATGAACTACTTAAAATGCATTAACTAAGTTCTTTTTTCGCTTTACTTATCCCATTTAAACTAAGTGGGTACATGTGATTGTTCATTAGCTGCTTTATAAAATTAATTGATAATGCGGTTAATGTTCAACGAGTTGTGAGTTAAACGAATCTAGGCTGATTGTTACTCATTTGAGTAAACAATAATTTCATCAGAATTTGGCAATTTATAAAATCCAACATTTTTTGATTGCTTACCAATGAAATCAATAGCATATTTCATCTCTGCAATTGTTCTTACTGTAGAAAATTTATCTTTAAAACATGCTGAGAATTCGTATGTGAAAGATGTTGACTGATCATAACCTCCCAGCTCTAAAAGGTTATATTCAGCAAAAGGATCTGGTCCTAGAATTTGATGAGAGGTAATAAAAGGCACTCTTGAGTCTTGTGATTTCCAATCATTCAAACATTTAGCTTCAACATTACTTGCTAATAAATAAATGCTTTCATTTTTTTTAGAGTCACTTATAAAGATAGAAATAAAAACCATATTTATAATAAGTGATGCAAACAAAACTAATTTTAATGTATTCCTATTACTCATTTTAACTCAGCTCTTTTATAGCGCTACTTATCCCATCCAAGCTCAGCGGGTACATGCGGTTGTTCATTAGCTGCTTTATAAAATCAATTGATTGATAGTACGGCCAGTGTTCAACCGGTTGTGGGTTGAGCCACGCGACTTTATCAAAGTGATTGGTGATTCGGTTTAACCATGCACTGCCGGGTTCTTCATTCCAATGCTCTACTGAGCCGCCAGGATAGGCAATTTCATACGGGCCCATAGTGGCATCGCCAACAAATATTACTTTGTAGTCGCTGGTAAACTTGTTGATCAGCGTCATGGTGTCAATAACGTTTGAGTGGCGGCGTTGGTTATCTTGCCACACGTGCTCGTATAAGCAGTTATGAAAGTAGTAAAATTCTAAGTGTTTAAATTCGCTGTGGGCGGCGCTAAATAACTCTTCACAGGTATGAATGTAGTCGTCCATTGAACCGCCAATATCAAACAGCATCAATACTTTTACCGCATTGTGGCGCTCGGGTGCCATTTTTACATCGAGCATGCCGCCTTGCTTGGCGGTCGCGCGAATAGTCTCGTTTAAATCAAGGGTGTCGCTTGCGCCAGTACGAGCAAATTTGCGTAGTTTTTTAAGTGCCAGCTTTATGGTACGTGAACCAATTTCGCGGTCAGAATCGAGATTACGGTATTCACGCTTATCCCACACTTTTACAGCTTGGCGATTGCTGTTGCCGTCTTGACCAATACGCACACCCTCAGGGTTATAACCATACGCACCAAAAGGCGAGGTACCGCCAGTGCCGACCCATTTATTGCCGCCTGCGTGGCGTTTTTGCTGTTCTTCTAAACGCTCTTTTAGGGTTTTCATTAGCTCGTCTAGCCCGCCCATGGCTTTTAGTTGGGCTTTTTCTTCATCGCTTAGGTGCTTTTCAAACTCTTTACGCAACCAATCTTCAGGTAAGTTGTGTTGCTGTTTTAAGCTCTCGAGTAGGTCTAAGTCGGCAATACCGCTAAAGTAATCGCTAAAGGCTTTATCGAACCGGTCAAAATGGGTTTCGTCTTTTACCATAATAGTGCGCGCTAAATGATAAAACGCGTCTACATCAGCAAATATAACGCCTTGTTTTAAAGCGTTAATTAAATCGAGTAGCTCTCTTAGGCTCACTGGTAAGCGGTATTCTCGTAATTTGAAGAAAAACTGTACCAACATGTTAGCGACGGCTCATAAACGCAAGTTTTTCGATTAGGCTTATGTCTTGCTCGTTTTTAAGCAGCGCACCAAACATCGGCATTAAACCGCCTTTTTGCGCTTTGTCGTGCAGGGTTTTTGCGTCTATATCTTCAGCCATTAATAGTTTTAACCAATCCAGTAATTCGCTGGTAGATGGCTTCTTTTTAAGGCCGTTGGCTTCACGTAAGTTAAAAAATACTTCTAGCGCTTGGCGAACTAAATCTTGTTTAACATGCGGGTAGTGCACATCAATAATTTGCTGCATTTCGTCGCTATTTGGAAAATCAATATAATGGAAAAAACAGCGACGTAAAAACGCATCAGGCAGCTCTTTTTCATTGTTTGATGTGATGATCACAATAGGGCGCTCTTTAGCCACAATGCGCTCACCGGTTTCGTATACATGAAATTCCATTTTATCGAGTTCGAGTAGTAAATCGTTTGGAAACTCAATATCGGCTTTGTCTATTTCGTCAATAAGGAGTACTGGGCGTTTGCCGTTTAATTCAGCGTACATGAAGGCTTGCCACAGCTTACCTTTAACTATGTAGTTGCTAATATTGTGAACGCGCTCATCACCTAGCTGGCTGTCGCGCAAACGCGATACCGCATCGTACTCGTACAAACCTTGCTGCGCTTTAGTGGTTGATTTTATATGCCACTGAATAAGCTCAGTATCTAAACTTTTCGCTAACTCTTCGGCCAGCATGGTTTTACCTGTGCCAGGCTCGCCTTTAATTAAAAGCGGTTTTTGCAGCATAATAGCGGCGTTTACTGCCTGTTTTAATGCTGAGCTTGCGATGTAATTATCAGTAGAATTAAATTGCACGGGTTATCCTTTATCTGGTCTGAGCAGTAATTATTATGCGTTATAATGCCATAGTTAATCGGCTTCACCAAGGTAGGCAAAACGGGCGATAGTTTTACCGTCTTTTTCTACGGTTTCAGTAAACATACTTAGTGGGCGTGCCCATATGCCGTATTCACCGTATAAGGCTTGGTAAATAACCAATTGCTCGTTGGTTTCGCTGTGAGTCGCCACATGCATAACTCTATATTGTGGGCCTTTGTAGTGTTGATATAAACCCAGTTTTAGTGCTGTAGTCATAGTCTGTTATCTTGTATAATTTGCCTTCGCTTTTTATTATGCCAAAGAATACAGCAATACTATGAATTATATTTCTCTTGATGATTACAAAAAAGCCTGGGTATTTCGCCACAAAGATATTCCGGTTTCAGATATTGATGCAGCCAATATTAAACCCATGACCAGCGAGCGTGCCGCCGTACTGTGGACAACCATGGTGAGTCGTGAACATGATCATCCAGACTTTTTTGATAAAACCGATTGGTGCGCGCAAGAGCAAAACTTTAGCCAAGAAATTAATTGGGAAGATGCGTGGGAAAGCGAAGAACCCCAATTTCCAGATGCTATTTTGAACCACTTAGATTGGCAGGCTAATACCACAGTGTATTTTTGCATGGCACGCGACAATATTATCGAAACGACATTTGATGTGTTTAAACGTAACTGGCAAAACTTTATGTTTTTGGCTGATGGCAGCTTATTAATAGGTAAAAAGCGCAGCACTATGGTGCAATTTTTAGAATCAGGTATTGCAAAATTAGGTGAAAAGCCAAGCGCTTAAATTACTACAAGTGCTTAAAAACTGTGCATTACTGTGTTATAAAACAGTATTAAAATGTTTTTTTGAGTACAGCGATTGGTTGCTAAAAATAAGCAGTTTAACACAAGCCAGCAAGTTGAAATGTGGCAAACTGATGCACAAAAAGTGCTTTACGCACAATTATGCAATGCTTTTTATCAGCGTGAAGTACAGCGCTTAGTGGCTGAACCTAATGGTGACCGTTTACGCAGGCAATTAAAAAGCCTGCCTTATTATATTGAACGTGCCGCAACACGTGTAGCTAATGCACCATTGCCTTTTACGCTTGATGCGCAAAATGGAGGCTGGCTTGAAAAACAAAAACCAACACCGCCAGAGGCTAATCCTTCAGCGAATGAACTTTTTTATCAAGCGCATGCCAAAGTAGGGCTAATAATTCCGGTATTATTACAAAGTCACGGTCAAATTCGGGTTAGAATAGATAGCATTGATCAAGTAGCTGATACGCAACTGCATTGTAATGAACTTGGCTGGTTTGATTTTTTAGGCCAAGGACTTGAGCAACAAAGTGCGCAATTGCTTAAACCTAGTAAAACGAGCCTTGCAGCGGCGTGTTGTGGCCACCAGTGGCAGTTTTCAAAGCGTAGCACGCCACGGGTTTTGTCATTACGGGAAATGTTACTAGCTGCCAATATTAATTGGCGCAATGTTAAGCGGCCGCTAGCATAAGCAGATAATTAAAAATTAAAATAAGGAGTGTTTAATGCGATTTTTTCAATTTGGCTTGTTGTGCTTAGCACTTTTTATCCAGTACCGCCTTTGGTTTGGTCATAACGGGGTGCAAGACTACACCCGTTTAAAAAATGCGGTGGCATCGCATCAACAAACTAACGAAAAACTAATAAAGCGTAATAAAGTATTAAAAGCGGATATAGAAGATTTAAAGCTCGGCCACGAAGGCATTGAAGAGCGTGCCCGCAACGAATTAGGAATGATTAAACCGGACGAAACCTTTATTCGTGTTTTACCGGCTCAACACCATGACAAATAAACAAACCATTGCTGCTATTGTTCCTGCCGCAGGTGTTGGCAGTCGAATGCAACACACAACACCAAAGCAATATATTTCCTTAGCAGGGAAAACCATTTTAGAGCATACGCTCGCTAAGTTATCGCAGTTACCGCAGTTAAATTCTATAGTGGTGGCACTGAGCGAAACCGACCCCTACTTTGACGACCTTACGCTAGCTGATCCTCGCATTGTGTGTGCTATTGGCGGTAAAGAGCGCGCAGATTCAGTGTTAAACAGTTTATTATTTTTAGCCGCTAACCCACCTACTTGGGTTTTGGTGCACGACGCTGCAAGACCTTTAGTGGATATTGCTGATATAGCGCGCTTGATAGCAGAGTGTATGCAGGCTGATGAAGGCGGCATTTTAGCCAGTAAAGTAAAAGATACTATAAAACGGGGGCAAAGCCATGCGCAGCAAACAGTGCCTCGTGATGATTTATGGCAAGCGCTTACCCCGCAACTGTTTAAATACGACGAGCTTAAAACGGCATTGCAAAGTGCGCTTAACAGCGGCGTTACCATTACTGATGAAGCCAGTGCAATGGAGTGGGCAAATAAGCCGGTAAAGCTGGTAGCAGGGCGTAGTGATAATATTAAAATTACCACCCCAGAAGATTTAGATTTAGCAGGCTTTTTACTGCAAAAACAAAATAATGAGAGTGCAACATGATACGAATAGGCCATGGTTTTGACGTACATAAATTTGGAGGCCAAGGGCCTTTAACTATCTGCGGCGAAAAAATTGATTATCCACAAGGCTTTTTAGCACACTCAGATGGTGATGTAGCTATTCATGCCTTATGTGACGCTATTTTAGGATCATTAGCGCTGGGCGATATTGGTAAGCACTTTCCGGATACGGCCAGTGAATATGAAAATATTGATAGCCGTATTTTACTTCGCCATGTAGTGAACCTAGCCAAGCAACAAGGTTATGTATTGGGCAATGCGGATGTCACTATTGTGGCACAAGCACCAAAAATGCTGCCGCACATTCAAGCGATGCGTGGCAACCTTGCCAGTGATTTAAATGCCGAGCTTTCTCAGGTAAATGTAAAAGCTACCACTACCGAAAAACTCGGTTTTGAGGGGCGTAAAGAAGGCATTTCCAGCCATGCCGTGGTCATTATGAGCAAACAAAACGCATGAGCGAATTAAATTATTTATATGGCGCGCCGCTTTCCAAAGCCGACTTTAAAACCACCGCAGAAGACTTTATGGTTGATGAGGATCTCGGTATAGAGTTTACCGGCAGTGGTGAACACGTGTGTTTGCAAGTGGTTAAAAAGGGTGAAAACACCCAATATGTTGCCAAGCTGATTGCACAAAAAGCGGGTGTATCGCCACGTGATGTAAGCTATGCCGGTATGAAAGACCGCCATGGAGTATGCTCGCAGTGGTTTAGCGTAAAAGTACCGATTAAAAAGCATATTGATTTTACTGAGCTGAACAGTGAAAGCGTGTTTGTGGTATCGCAGCAGCGCCATGAGCGAAAATTGCGCACTGGTTGCCATAAAGGAAATAGATTTACTATTACCTTGCGCAATGTAACCGAGCCGCTTGATATTTTATGCCGTATAAACGCGGTACGCGCAGGTGTGCCTAACTATTTTGGTGAACAGCGCTTTGGTCGTGATGGACACAACCTAGTGATGGCCGAAAAGATGTTTGCCGGTGAGCGTATTCGCGATAAAAAGCTGCGAGGCATTATTATTTCTGCTGCGCGTTCACATGTGTTTAATCAAATTGTTAGTTTACGCGTGGCTGAGCATGGCCTTGCTAAAACCATGCACCGCGAAGTATTTATGCTCAGTGGCAGTAATGCATTTTTTGAAGATGCGATAAGTGATGAAAATATTGCACGGCTTGCCTCTGGCGATATTATGATGTCGGCGCCCATGGTGGGCAAAAGTGAAAAAGGCTTAACCGAACAAGAAAAAACATGGTTGGCACCGTATCAAGCATGGTGTGATGGCTTAGGGGATTTAGGGCTTAAAAACGAGCGTAGAATGCTGCGTTTAATACCCCAAGAGCTAAGCATAGAAACACTTGATGAACGCACATTAAAACTCAGCTTTGGTTTACCCAAAGGCTGTTTTGCAACGGCTTTACTGCGCGAACTGGTTGATTATACTGATGCCAGCCCACGCGAGCGAAAAGAAAAGGATACCGCAGATGAAGATTCTATTAAGTAATGATGATGGTGTTAATGCCAAAGGTATTGCTGTTTTATATCAAGCATTAATACAAATCGCTGAGGTAACGCTGGTTGCTCCAGATAGAAATTGTAGTGGTGCTAGTAATTCACTAACGCTAATGAACCCGCTGCGTGCCACAACGCTCGACAACGGTTTTATGTCGGTAAACGGTACACCCACTGATTGTGTGCACTTAGGTGTTAATCAATTAGTGGATGAAAAACCCGATTTGGTTGTTGCCGGTATCAATCATGGCGGTAATTTAGGCGACGATACACTTTACTCTGGTACAGTTGCTGCGGCGACTGAAGGTCGTCATTTGGGATTACCAGCAATTGCGGTATCTTTGTGCTCTCATCATGGTGAGCATTTTGAAACAGCGGCAGCCGTTACTGTAAATATTATTAAAGGGCTTGCTTCACATCCGCTGCCGAAAGATCAGATCATTAATATTAATGTTCCCGATATTCCGCTCTCTGAGCTCAAAGGCGTTCAGGTAACTCGTTTAGGGGCTCGTCACAAAGCAGAAACCATGACTAAGCAAACCGATCCATGGGGACGCGATATTTTTTGGTATGGATCACTAGGGCTTGAAAGCGACGCAGGTGAAGGCACTGACTTTTATGCGGTTAATAATGGCTATGCATCAGTGACCCCGTTAAGCGTTGATATGACTGCTAAAGACAGCATTAAAGCCGTGGGAGAGTGGTTAGCCGAGTTGGAGATTAATCGTGCTGGCTAATTATACTCGCAGTGCACAAGCGCTTTCAGACTTATTACAGCGAGATGGCGTAGAAGATAAAGAGGTTTTAAAAGCAATAGCGCAAATTCCTCGGCATATTTTTATTGATGATGTACTCAAACACAAAGCGTATCAAAATACCGCGCTACCTATAGGGCAAGGGCAAACTATTTCTCAGCCTTATATTGTTGCGCGCATGACCGAGCTAATGCGATTAGCCGGTGTGCAACATAAGGTGTTAGAAATAGGCACCGGGTCGGGCTATCAAACTGCGGTTTTAGCTAAAACCTTTGATAAGGTATATTCGGTAGAGCGTATTAAAGCTTTGCAATGGCAAGCTAAACGCCGATTACACCAGCTCGATTTGTACAATGTCACCATGAAACATGGCGATGGTTGGCAAGGCTGGCAGTCACAAGCGCCATTTGATGGCATTATCGTGACCGCTGCGGCAACCACCATTCCCCCCGAGTTACTCGCACAACTTGCAGATGGAGGCGTATTACTGGCCCCTATTGGTGAGGCAGAACAAAATTTAACCATGGTTATTCGCCAAGGCGATAGCTTTACAGAGCATGTAATTGCGCCAGTAAGATTTGTACCTTTAGTCCCTGGTGATATTGAATAGGAATTCATTTTGAAGTTGTTTACCAAGTTATACGATATGGCGCTAGTGTGGGCTAAACACCGCCACGCAGAACGTTATTTAGCAGGAATGAGCTTTGCCGAATCGGTTTTTTTCCCGGTCCCGCCCGATGTAATGTTAGCGCCGATGTCGCTAGCGCAACCAAGTAAGGCATGGCGATTTGCAAGCTTTGCTACGGTTGCTTCTGTGCTTGGCGGCGTGCTGGGTTACTTACTTGGATTTTGGTTGTTTGAACCGGTTGTAGAGCCCTTTATTGCGCAAATGCAATGGCAAGATAAATTTAATACGGCGCTTGCATGGTTCAAAGATTACGGTGTTTGGGTGGTGTTTATAGCGGGGTTTTCGCCTATTCCTTATAAAGTGTTTACCATTGGCGCTGGTGTATTACAAATGGCATTTTTACCTTTTATTATTGCCTCAGGTATTGGGCGTGGCGCGCGTTTCTTTTTAGTATCTGCTTTAATGAAATGGGGCGGAGTTAAAATGGAACAAAAATTACGCCAATATATTGAAGTACTTGGCTGGGCAGTGGTTGCTTTAATCGCTGTTGCGTACCTATTGTTGCGATAATCGCCATAATATAATGATATTAAAACAGAGGGCAAAACACATTGAATAAACAAATACGCTGTTATGTTGCTTTATTTATTAGTGTTTTGCTTTGTGCATGCTCGTCTCGCCATGTTCCCGCTCCTGTAAGTAGTTTAAATAATAATATTAATGACTATCCTTCACGGATTAATATTAACGGTGGTAAGTACACGGTACAAAAAGGCGATACACTTTATTCGATTGCTTTTAGTGCTGGAAAAGATTTCAGAGAACTTGCAAAAAATAATTCAATTCCATCACCTTACACTATTGTTCCTGGTCAGGTTGTATCCCTTTTAGAACCAAGTAGGTCAAGGGTTACACAAAAAAAGTATAAAAAGAAAGCTGTTAAAAAGCCATCCCATTTACAAAAAAGTAACAGAAAATTAAAGAAAGAGCTTGATAAGCCGAAAAAACGTAGGTATGTTCAAAAACAAGCTAACCAAAAAATTAGTCAGTCTCAAGGTTCTTCAACTAAAAAGTTGAGTTGGTTTTGGCCTGCTAAAGGTAAAATAACAAAACGCTTTTCTAACAAGGAAAATGGTTATAAAGGCCTACAGATTGCTAATAGAAAGGGTACTGCCGTACTCGCCGCTGCAAAAGGAACAGTAGTTTACGCGGGTAGTGCACTTAGAGGTTACGGTAATTTAATTATATTGAAACATAATGATGATTACCTAAGTGCTTATGCACATAACTCAACGTTACTTGTGAAAGAAAAGCAAATAGTGAAGGCGGGACAAAAAATAGCAGAAATTGGTAATTCAGAGTCTTCAGTAACGGCACTTCGTTTTGAAATTCGTTATCGAGGAAAAGCTGTTAACCCTGCTAAGTACCTACCCTGAACTGAAGGTGTTGATTGACTGTTCTGGAGAAGGCTTATGGCTAATACAGCAAAAGCTAATAAAACGACTACAGACCTTAATCATAAAGTTATTGATAGCTTGCTCAGGAGAAGTCTTATGGCTGATGTAGCAAAAGCTGAGAAAACCCCCACTGATGATAAGTTTGACGACTCTAAAATAGAGGAGACAACGAAGTTACTTGATGACGTGGAAGATGAAGATGTATTTGTAAAAGAAGAAGTCACTAAAAACCTCGACGCCACCCAATTATACTTAGGCGAGATTGGTTTTTCCCCTCTATTAAGTGCAGAAGAAGAAGTGTTTTTTGCACGAAAATCGCTTAAAGGCTGCGAAGCCTCCCGAAAACGCATGATCGAAAGTAACTTACGCTTAGTTGTGAAAATTGCGCGTAGGTACAACAATCGTGGGCTTGCTCTACTTGATTTAATTGAAGAAGGTAATCTAGGGCTAATCCGAGCTGTTGAAAAGTTTGATCCTGAACGGGGTTTTCGATTTTCTACTTATGCCACATGGTGGATACGCCAAACCATTGAACGGGCAATAATGAATCAAACCCGTACTATTCGTTTGCCTATTCATGTTGTTAAAGAGCTTAACGTTTATTTACGTACAGCACGTGAGCTAACTCAAAAGCTTGATCATGAGCCAACCGCAGAAGAAATTGCAGAAAGCTTAGACAGACCGGTCGAAGATGTAACAAAAATGCTTCGCCTAAACGAAAAAATAGCGTCTGTAGATATGCCTATTGGTGGCGAAAATGACAGTGCATTGTTAGATGTGATTGCCGACGAAAAAAATGTAGGTCCTGAAGGTGAAGTGCAAAACAATGATATGAATACGCATATTATTGACTGGTTAGGTGAATTGAACCCTAAGCAGCGCGAAGTACTGGCACGCCGGTTTGGTTTACTCGGTTATGAGCCTTCAACACTTGAAGATGTGGGCCGTGAAATTGGGTTAACCCGCGAGCGAGTTCGCCAAATACAGGTTGAGGCGCTACGTCGTTTAAAAGATATCTTGCAGCAAGAAGGATTAAGTACCGAAAGCTTATTTGAACAGTTCGCTTAATCTAAACACACAAAAAAATAAATACAGCCCGACTCTTTAGTCGGGCTGTTTGCGTTTAAAGCAGTGCTTTTAATTTATAAAGCAGTTCATGCGCTTGACGCGGTGATAGGTTATCGGGATCTATTGCGGTCATTTGTTGCTCAAGTTCACTAGGCTGAATTATTTGCGGTTCACTATCAAACGGTAAAACCTGTTGCTCTGTGGTGACTGTTGTGACACTTTGATGATTTTCAAGCAAGCTTAGTTTTTGTTTAGCTTGGGCAATAACCGCTTTAGGTACGCCAGCCAGAGCTGCCACTTGCAAACCAAAACTCTTACTCGCAGCACCATCTAATACCGTGTGCATAAAGGCAATGGTATCGTTGTGTTCAATGGCATCTAGGTGCACATTAACCAACCCAGGTGTTTGTTCTGCAAGCTCTGTGAGTTCAAAATAGTGGGTTGCGAACAGAGTTTTAGCTGCTATTTTTGAAGCAAGATGATCAGCTGTCGCGTATGCCAGTGATAAACCATCGTAAGTACTGGTTCCTCGGCCTATTTCATCCATTAATACCAATGATTGTGCGGTGGCATTATTTAAAATTGCCGCAGTTTCTGTCATTTCAACCATAAAAGTAGAGCGCCCAGATGCTAAGTCGTCACTGGCACCAATGCGGGTAAATATTCTATCGATATTACCAATTTTAGCGCTATCGGCAGGAACGTAACAGCCAATATGCGCCATGAGTACTATTAGTGCTGTTTGGCGCATGTAGGTAGATTTACCGCCCATGTTAGGGCCAGTAATTATCAGCATTTTACGCTGGCTATTGAGTTCTACAGGGTTGGCAATAAACGGGTCTTTCATTACTTGCTCAACCACAGGGTGGCGGCCTTGTTTGATGCTGATATTATCGTTATCGCAAAGCTCAGGCTTGGCATAATTAAGTGTTTGGGCACGCTCTGCTAAATTGTTCAGTACATCTAAATCGGCAATGACTGAGGCCATTATTTGTAGCTGCTCAATATGCGGAGCTATAAATTCAAATAACTGTTCGTATAGCTGCTTTTCAAGTGCCAGCGCTTTTGATTGGCTGCCGAGGACTTTATCTTCATGTTCTTTAAGTTCTGGAATTATATAACGTTCGTTATTTTTTAACGTTTGACGACGAATATAATCTGCAGGCACTAAGTGCGAGTTGGCGCGGCTCACCTCAATAAAAAAGCCATGCACTCTGTTATAACCAATTTTAAGTGTACTAATACCCGTGCGTTCACGTTCGCGCTGCTCTAGCTGTTCAAGCACATCGGTGGCACCTTGGCTTAAATTACGCCACTCATCAAGTTCGCTGTTATACCCTGGCGCAATAACACCGCCATCACGAATTAACACTGGTGGGTTATCAATCACTGCTCGATCAAGTAATGCTTGTAGCTCGGGGAGCTCTTTAGAATGGGCAATAATATGAGAAATACGCGCATCTGTGGCATCGTTTAATAAGCTATGCAGTGGTGCCAATGCTTGAAGCGCACTACGAAGCCGTGTTAAATCGCGTGGGCGAGCGGTATGTAATGCCAAGCGAGCAATTACACGTTCTATATCACCAATATCTCTGAGAGCGTCATGCAGCTCACTGCATAATTGCACATCTAAAATAGCACTAATGGCATTTAGACGAGAATTTAACTCGTCTTTATTACGAATAGGGGTATGAATACGGCGCTTCAGTAATCGTGAGCCCATAGCTGTAGCTGTTTTATCAAGCACTTGAGCAAGGGTATTTTCAAAGCCACCTGATAGATTAACGGTAAGTTCAAGGTTTTTGCGAGTTGGCGCATCCAAAATAACCGCATGTTCGTTATGCTCAAGAGTGATTGCGCGAATGTGTGGTAATGCAATACGCTGGGTATCTTTTACGTACTGCATTAAACAGCCTGCCGCTACCAAGGCGCTATGTGCTTTATCGACACCAAAACCAACTAAATCTTTGGTACCAAACTGCTCACACAGTAAGTGTTGTGCGGTGTCTAGATCAAACTCCCAATCAGGGCGACGACGTGCTCCCTTAATATGTTCAATTAAATGAGTGTTTTCAAAGTGTTCACTATATAGTAATTCAGCAGGGGCTAAGCGTTGTAGGGTTGAGCTAAATGCTTCATCAGTGTTTACTTCAACAACATTGAAGCGTCCTGAGTTGATATCAAGATACGCAACACCGTATTGACCTTTTTTATTTTGCCAAACACTGGTTAGTAAGTTGTCTTGGCGCTCTTGTAGTAAGGCTTCATCAGAAATAGTTCCTGGGGTTACAATACGGACTACTTTGCGCTCAACAGGGCCTTTGCTGGTGGCAGGGTCACCCACTTGTTCACAAATAGCCACCGACTCGCCCATTTGTACTAAGCGGGCTAAGTAGTTTTCTACCGCATGATAAGGCACGCCCGCCATAGGAATAGGATCGCCCCCTGCTTTGCCACGGTGTGTTTGTGAAATATCAAGCAACTGCGCGGCGCGTTTTGCGTCATCAAAAAAGAGTTCATAAAAATCCCCCATCCGATAAAACAATAAAATATCGCGATGCTCTGATTTTATTTTTAGATACTGCTGCATCATAGGGGTTTGTTGTTTTATAGTGTGCGGTGCATAAAGATCAAACGACATGTATTTACCCAAAGGCTGAATATGGAATTACATCAAGAGATTAAGACACTTGCTGCGCAATTAGGCGCTATTTTAACGGATAAACGCTTATGGATCACTACCGCTGAATCATGTACTGGTGGTGGAGTGAGTTATTCGCTTACCGATACCCCCGGCAGCTCAGCATATATTGACCGTGCATTTGTCACTTATAGCAATAACGCAAAGCATGAATTACTCAATGTGAAGCATGATACCCTCGAGGAATTTGGCGCGGTGAGCGAACAAACAGTCATTGAGATGGCAGCAGGCGCCTGTAAGGCTGCAAATGCTGATATTGGCATTGCTATTTCAGGGATTGCAGGACCCGGTGGTGCTACTGAGGGCAAACCGGTAGGGCTCGTGTGGTTTGGACTGAAAATTAACGGTAAACACTGGACGTTTGAACAAGTATTTAATGGTGACAGGGCGGAAGTTAGGCTGCAAGCTATTGTATTTTCTTTAAAAACTATAATAGAGAAGATAAAATAATAAAATTAGCTTGATACTGTGATTTCATACAGTATACTTGTCTGCATTAGCTGGATTTGGAGAAGAAAATGAACGATAACAAACAAAAAGCGTTGGACGCTGCTTTATCACAAATTGAACGTCAATTTGGTAAAGGCTCAATCATGAAATTGGGAGACAATAAGGCGTTAAACATTGACGCTGTATCAACAGGCTCGCTAGGTATTGATATTGCTTTAGGTATAGGCGGCTTGCCAATGGGGCGTATTGTTGAAGTATATGGCCCAGAGTCATCAGGTAAAACAACGCTAACATTGCAAGTTATCGCTGAAGCTCAAAAAGAAGGTAAAACCTGTGCCTTTGTTGATGCTGAGCATGCTCTTGATCCAATTTATGCACAAAAACTAGGTGTTAACATTGATGAGTTACTGGTATCTCAACCAGATACAGGTGAGCAAGCACTGGAAATTTGTGACATGTTAGTGCGTTCAAGCGCGGTTGATGTAGTGATTGTCGATTCGGTTGCAGCATTAACACCAAAAGCGGAGATTGAAGGCGACATGGGTGATTCACACATGGGTCTACAAGCACGTTTAATGTCGCAAGCATTACGTAAGCTTACAGGTAACATTAAGCGTTCAAACACACTATGTATTTTCATTAACCAAATCCGTATGAAAATTGGTGTAATGTTTGGTAACCCTGAAACAACAACTGGTGGTAATGCCCTGAAATTTTACGCCTCTGTACGTATTGATATTCGCCGTATTGGTTCGGTAAAAGAAGGCGATGAAGTTGTTGGTAATGAAACGCGCGTTAAAATTGTGAAAAACAAAGTTGCACCGCCGTTCAAACAAGCTGAATTTATCATTATGTATGGCGAAGGTATTTCTAAGCAGGGCGAGCTGATTGATTTAGGTGTTAAGCACAAAATTGTTGAAAAAGCGGGTGCTTGGTACAGTTACAATGGCAACAAAGTTGGCCAAGGTAAGTCTAATTCGATTAAGTTCCTTAAAGAAAATCCTGAAATTGCAGATGAAATTGAAGGTAAATTACGAGAGATGCTATTGCTAAAAGCAACGGTTGAGCCAGAAGATGGCGAAGACGTATTAGGTGATGAAGGCGACCTTTAAGCCCATTTGTTTTAAAGCTTGATTTGACCCGAGCTTAAAAAAAGCGCTAACCATTAGGTTAGCGCTTTTTTATTGTTTGCTATAAAGTGACTTAAAGCCTAGTTAGCTTTATAGCTGCCAGTTAACTGACAATGAGTAGTTACGCGGTGCCCCGTAGTAACCTTGCTCCCAATAAAGGCTGTTTATGTACTTTTCATCAGTACTGTTATTAACATTAAAGGTAACACCGACGTTTTGAGTAATTTCGTAGGTGGCCATTAAATCTAATAAGCCATAAGCATCTTGTTTTGTAGTTGCCAATGCGTTGCCTGCTGGATCTTTCACTTGCACACGGCTAATAGAATCTTGCCAGCGGTAATTAGCACCTAAGGTTAAACCATCAATAAATGGCACTTGATAAGTGGCTGCCATTTTTAATTGGTTTTCTGGGGTGTAATCTTTAACGAGTTCATCACCATCAATACTTAAATTACTAAAGCTGATGCTGGCACTTAAATCATCAGTTAAGCGACCGCTTAATTCAATTTCGAAACCATCACTGTTAATACCATCTGCAGCGTAATAACGCGTATCGCTTGGAAGGGAGCCCGGAAGTGCAACAGCAAGTCCATCTTGCTTAGCATCAAAATAGGCCAGTGTTACAAATACTTGCTCATCTAAAAGTTGTGCTT
Source organism: Pseudoalteromonas sp. S1612 (assembly GCF_005887175.1). Classification (GTDB taxonomy): domain Bacteria; phylum Pseudomonadota; class Gammaproteobacteria; order Enterobacterales; family Alteromonadaceae; genus Pseudoalteromonas; species Pseudoalteromonas undina. The sequence continues at coordinate 28,020 of NZ_PNDH01000007.1, forward strand.
TTAAACCAACTTCAGCACTTTTACCAATAACAGGAGCCAGTTGTTCAGCGTTAATGTCTAATTCTTTTTGCGGCACAAACGTTTCTGTGTAGCTAGCGTAAGCTGATAATGACTCGGTAAAATCGTACACAGTACCAATGTAAGGAATAACCTCTGAGTCATCGCGGGTTTGCACTACACTATAAGCAGTACCTTTAGTTTCCCAGTCGGTATAGCGTACGCCAGCCAAAATGCTTAATGGCTCTGCTAGTTTTATACGAGTTGAAACATAGGCCGATCTTTGTGTATTTTGTACATCACTGCCGTTAGGTTTATCAACCAGCGTTGCTTCTGGTGCTATCCCATCCCAAGTCGCTAAATCAGGCATCGCAGGGAAACCATTTCCTGTGCTGTAGTCATAAAGCGATTGGTCATTAAAGTCCATGTTTGCTTGGCTAATGCCGAATGATAAGTCGTGCTCTAAAGAAAATAGCTCAAACTTACCGCTGGCATATAAATCAAACAAATCTTGGGTGTCTTTGTAATCATAACGACTCGCATAGCCGGTTAAACCTAAACCAGTTTCTTTATCTGGGGTACCATATACATAAAATAACTCAGAATTTTGTTCATTTTTTATATGGGCATAACGGGCTTTAGCAACCCAAGTCGCTGATAAGTTTTGCTCAAGTGTTACATAGATACGTTCAGCGCTATTATCCCAATACGACCAATCTGCAGCTGTACTAGTTGACTCATCATAATCAGTTGGTGAACCATCAGTGTAATAAAGCGGTAACGCGCCCCATAGAGGGCTATCGGCATCTTTTTGCTGGTTTACATAGTTAATGCTTAGTAGTGTATCGTCAGTTAGCTTACCCTCATAGGCAAGGTAGGCAATGGTCTTATCGGTTTCGTAACGGTCTAGGTACGACTCTTTATCTTGCTTAGTAAATACAGCACGAACAGCGTGTTCATCGTTAATCGGTGCGGAAACATCAATATCTACACGTTTATTATTCCACGAACCATAAGAAGCCGATGCATTAGCTTGCGTTGTGTAGGTTGGCTTTTTTAGCACCATATTAATAGTCGCAGATGGGTTACCTGCACCGGTCATCATGCCATTGGCACCACGTACAATTTCAACGCGATCATAAATTGCAGTATCTAGTGTACCTTGAATTGAACCGGAATTTTGCGGTGTCCCTAAGCCATCAATTAGAAAGTTAGTTATTTCAAAACCACGTGCTTTAAAGTAAGTACGGTCAGTTTCTATTTGCTCTACTGTTACGCCAGGTGTGCTTTCCAATACTGCGTTAATATCATCAAGTGAAAAATCATCCATCAGCGCGCGTGAAACAACAGAAATTGACTGTGGGGTTTCTTTAATTGTTAGACCTAGCTTAGTCGCAGACTGTGCTTCTTCGGTGATATAGTTTTTATGATGTTGCCCATAAACGGCTATTTTTTCTAGAGGCAGGTTGTCTTGCGTGTCGTTTGCAACAGCATATCCAGATAAAACCAGTGAAGTAAGTAGACTTAGTTTAAATGCAGAGTTTTTATGTTTGTGCAGCATCTTGTTTCCCATAAGATTAAATTTGGTTGGTAATTTAATCTAAATGAGAGTGATTTGCAATTACGTTTGCGCGGTATTTTACACGCCTTTGACATTTTTTAAGTAAAGCGCATGGATTTGGTTAACTTTAGCTCTGGTTAAAAACAAAAAAAGCGGCCGAAGCCGCTCAGGAAGTAAATCAGTATTTTAATTGGTTAGGAAATTAAAACGCATACTTTACAGAAAATTGTAAACGATCTAGGTCGCCATCTACGCCACTTTCAAGCTCTCGTTCTGCATGTTTAAATTCCGCACCAAAGGTTAGACGTTTAACCGGTGAGTATAAAATATTTGCACTGTAGCTTTGGCTTGATTCTGTAGGATCGCCATACATTGCAAGTAGGTTTTCATCGTTATCAGCAGATAAGAACGAATATAGGAAAGTAGAGCGCCACTGACTATTCCACTTATGTTGATATGCAATAAAACCTGATGTTGAATCAATCGCATCTAGGTCATCACCATTGAGAACCGCACCACGAGCTACGTTTAGACCAACATAACGACCTAGTCCTTTACCTTGCGTAAGCATAAATTTTAGATTGTCTTGACCAAACTTCACCATACCTGATGCACTAACACCAAATGATGTTTCATCTGCATCAACACCGGCTACTTTGTAAGTTAGTTGACGAGCAAGAGCTGTTACTACAAAGTTACCCCAATCAGCATTGTGGGTATAGCGTGCCGTAAAGTCAGGTAATGAGGCGTCATCAGTCACTGCCATGCCACCACCGGCTGTAGTTATTGTGCTTTCTGGATTTTCTAAAGAGAAAGACCATGCACCGGTAGTGTATTTAATTTGTGATTGACGAACAAACACAGTGCCTTCTGCAGGACCAACAAAATCAAGTGCTTCTGGTAATGCACCGACGTTTTGAAAGTTTGACCACGTTTGACCAAATAACCATCCATCATATGAGATAAATGCATGGCGAATACGCGGCGAATATGAATTAGACACACGCTCGTTACCGCCTGGGGCAGAAGCTAAAAAGTCTAGTTCTATTTTAGTTTTAACCGTTTTACCGTTATCTAATAAGGTAGCAGTTCCAAAATTGAAACGTGACTCACGAGCGTGCATATCAAATACAGCGTCTGAACTATCATCGCTACCAACTGTTAATGTACTTGGTACATAAAAGTCACGGCCAACACTGCTGCCTGCAGGAGCGCCTGCTGAGTAGTCACTCCACATTGCGTCGAGTTTAATGTATCCACCATAGGTGAATTCTGTATCACCTATTTTTGCAGCTGTAGCAGCATAAGCTGTGCTAGAAAGTGCACATAGTACAGCAGTCGCTGCCAGTGTTTTAATTGGAGTAAATTTCATTGTTGCGTCCTTTTATAGGCTACTTGTTGTATGTTGTTTGCTTATGATATGCATTAATGTGTGTTACTTATATAGTACTAACAGATTGAATTTAATTATCTTTAATTTAATTTGTTAGTAAATACGAGTTATTAATAAACAATCAAGGTTTTTATATATTTAAGCTACTGTTGTATATGTACACAATTTACTCAATCAACTATTAGTCTATTAGACTAAGGTTTAATACTTATTGAAGGCTCATATACTTTTATTTAATAGTATGTTTTTTATGTAAATAAGGTGTAGCCATGAGGATTATAGATAAGATATTGGGGTCTGTTGACCTTTGCGGATTAAAATTTGTTCAAACTAGGGGCGATTAAATCGCGGCGCGAGGTTTGTAACCTAGTGGGCTAAGTAAAAACCGAGCAACAAAGAGTAAATCGCCCCTAGGCAGAACCCTTCGGGCAGCGACTGTTTGGCATTAATGCTGCGTTATCGCCTATTTA
>NZ_PNDH01000070.1:0-12774 GCF_005887175.1 Pseudoalteromonas sp. S1612
CTCGAGCCTCGAGCCTCGAGCTTCGGGCTTCGGGCTTCGGGCTTCGGGCTTCGGGCTTCGATATATTAAAAAGCCTTGTGGTTAACGCTACCAGGTTTTTTAATTTACCCGCACCTCGCAGCCCGTCGCTCGTAACCTTTAAAAAAAACGCGGGTAAACCCGCTGCTACTTAATACAAACAAAAAAGCCGCTGTATTAAACAGCGGCTTTTAATATAATAGTCGTTAATTAAAAACTAGTGTTCTTCATTAACGATATTGAGATTGTACTTAGGTATTTCAACCACTAAGTCTTCATCTCTAATAATTGCTTGGCAACCTAAACGTGACTCTGGTTCTAAACCCCAGGCTTTATCTAGCATGTCGTCTTCTAGGTCGTCACTTTCATCTAATGAGTCAAAACCTTCACGGATCACTAAGTGACAAGTTGTACATGCACATGACTTTTCACAGGCATGAGGAATGCTAATGCCATTTTTAAGCGCGATATCAAGTACCGTTTCGCCAGCGGGCGCTTCTATTGCAGCACCGTCAGGACACAACTCCGGATGGGGAAGAAAAACAATTTGTGGCATTCTAATCTCTCTTATATATTGTCTACTGACTGGCCTGTTAAGGCTTTTTTAATTGATGCATCCATTCTACGCGCGGCAAAATCACTACTCGCATTGTCCATTTTTTCAATGGCTGCTTTAATTTCGCTTGGTTCTTGTGCACTCTCGCGTACTTTTGCAAGTTCGTTTATTTCCACTTTTAGCGCCGCTAGTTGCTCAGGCTCAAGTAAATCGCCATCAGCTGCTAAAGAGGCTTCCATTGCTTCTATTACACGAAGCGCTTCAACTTGTTGCTCTTTAAGCATACGCGCTTGCATGTCGCCTTTAGCGTTACTCATCGACTCTTTAAGCATATTAGCAACTTGGTCGTCAGACAAACCAAACGACGGTTTTACTTGTATTTCTGCTTGAACGCCAGTTGATTTTTCCATGGCTGATACGCTTAGTAAACCATCAGCGTCTACTTTAAAGGTAACGCGAATATGCGCCGCTCCCGCCGCCATAGGTGGAATGCCTTTTAAGCTGAACTTTGCCAGCGATCGACAATCGTCAACCAGTTCACGCTCACCTTGTAATACATGCAACGACATAGCCGTTTGACCATCTTTAAACGTAGTAAATTCTTGCGCTCGTGCAACTGGGATAGTGGTATTGCGTGGAATGATTTTTTCAACCAAGCCACCCATGGTCTCAAGTCCTAGCGACAACGGTAACACATCCAGCAATAACATGTCTGAATCTGGCTTGTTACCAATTAATACGTCTGCTTGTAATGCTGCCCCCAGAGCAACAACACGATCAGGGTCAATTGAAGTGAGTGGTTGTTTATCAAAAAACTCGCCAACTTGAGTACGTACCAACGGCATGCGGGTTGAACCGCCAACCATCACCACTTGTAATACTTCTTGGTTTTCAATACCGGCATCTTTTACTGCACGACGACATGAGCGGAGCGTTTTTTTAACCAGTGGCATAGCCAGCTCGTTAAACTTCTCTCGCGTTACTTCAACCATGTATTTTTCATCGTCAAACTCAAGGCCAACATTTACTTTTTCGTATTGGCTGAGTGCTTCTTTACAGGCTTTGGCTTTATTTATAAATAAACGTAATACCGAAGGAGATAAGCCCGTCACGCCGGTTTCTTGTTTTAAGTAGTCAACTAATAATGAGTCAAAGTCATCACCGCCTAGGCTTGAATCGCCACCAGTGGCCAATACTTCAAACACGCCTTTATTTAAGCGCAGTATAGAAATATCAAATGTTCCGCCACCTAAGTCATAAACGGCAATGATGCCTTCTTGACCTGAGTCTAAACCATAAGCAACCGCAGCAGCAGTTGGCTCGTTTAATAAACGCAGTACATTAATGCCGGCTAGTTCAGCCGCATCTTTAGTGCTTTGGCGTTGTGCATCATCAAAATAGGCTGGTACGGTAATAACCGCGCCTAAAATATCTTGATTACCAAAGCTTTGTTCTGCACGTGCTTTTAGGGCACCTAAAATATGGCTTGATGCTTTTACTGGGCTGATTTCCCCGGCTTCAGTTGCTATCGCAAGTGCGCCGTTATCATCGCAAAATTGATAAGGCAGTTGGCCATAGCTTTGTTCTATTTCGGCTTGGGTTTTACCTAAAAAGCGCTTAACTGAAATAAGTGTATTAACCGGATCGAGTGTAGCTGCTTGCATCGCGTCTGCACCCACGGTTATGCCACCAGCTTGGTAACGCACTACAGACGGCAACATTGCTTCGCCTGACTCATCTGTAATAGTACGAGCTTCGCCGCTTTGTACGGTTGCCACTAATGAATTCGTGGTACCTAAGTCAATTCCAATTGCTAATTTATGTTCATGTGGTGCCGCGCTCTGCCCCGGCTCAGCAATTTGCAATAATGCCATAATGCTCTTTAAACTCGTGTTGCTCGCTTTGCAGCAAGTGAATTAATCGTCAAATAAACTGTCTTCAATGCGTTCAAGTTCGTCGCGTAACTTATAAACAAACTTTAGTTTACGGATACTGTCTGCTGCTTGTTGATATTGCTGCTCATCGTTACTTGCTAACTGCTCTGCCAATTGCGCACTGTATTGCTGATCAAGCTGCTTTATTTGTTTTTCAAAATGATCAATAGCAGAATCAGGATCGCTTGCGCTCGCTAACTCTTCAAGTTCTTCGCGAAGCTCCATTTGCTGCATTAAAAACATGGGATCTTGCAATGTTTGCTGCTCAGCACGAATATCTACGCCCAGCTCGCTCAGCATATATTCTGCACGTTTAACGGGGTGCTTGAGTGTTTGCAGTGCATCATTAATTTCGGCAGTACTTTGTACGGCCATTAATTTATCACGACTGCTAGCATTAGCATGGCGATCAGGGTGAACAGCACGTTGAAGTTCTAAGTAGTGCTTGTTAATCGTTGCTAAATCAATATTGTAGTCAACGGGAATTGCAAATAACTCAAAATAACGCATAACTTCTCACAAATGACAAAGCCCTACATTAATTGGCAGGGCTTAGTTATACCCAAGTAGCTTAGGTATTCAAAACAAGTTTGAGCTTAAACGGTAAAGCTTTCGCCACAACCACACTCATCAGCTTGATTAGGGTTGTTAAATTTAAACCCTTCATTTAAGCCTTCTTTTGTGTAGTCGAGCTCAGTGCCGTCGATATAAACTAAGCTTTTAGCGTCGACAATTAAGGTAACGCCTTTAGCCGCAAATGTTTCATCATCATCGTTTAGCTCATCAACAAACTCTAATACATAAGCAAGACCTGAACAGCCCGTCGTTTTAATGCCAACTCGCAGGCCTATGCCTTTACCACGGTTTGCTAAAAATGATTGTACGCGGTTTGCTGCCGCATCTGTCAATGTCACTGCCATGAATATCTCTTAGTTTGTATGTTTGCTTTTGTAATCTGCAATTGCTGCTTGAATTGCATCTTCTGCTAAAATTGAACAGTGAATTTTCACTGGTGGTAATTCTAGCTCTGCGCTGATATCGGTATTTTTGATAGTAGACGCTTCGTCTAGTGTTTTGCCTTTAACCCACTCTGTTACCAGTGAAGATGAAGCAATTGCACTACCACAGCCATACGTTTTGAATTTTGCATCTTCAATCACGCCTTCTGCAGACACTTTAATTTGCAGTTTCATTACGTCACCACATGCTGGTGCGCCTACCATACCCGTTGCCACTGACGGATCGTTTTTATCTAGAGCACCTACGTTACGTGGGTTTTCTACGTGGTCGATTACTTTATCACTGTAAGCCATAATTCTATCCTCACTACCTGCTAGGTATGGGCTCCACTAATTAGTGGTGCGCCCATTCAACTGAATCTAAATCAACACCTTCTTGGTGCATTTCCCAAAGAGGAGACATTTCACGTAAACGGCCAATCGAGTTTTTCATTAACTCAACGGTGTAATCAATCTCTTCTTCGGTCGTAAAACGGCCAATACTAAAACGAATTGAACTATGTGCTAATTCGTCGTTGCGACCTAATGCACGCAATACATAAGAAGGTTCTAAACTTGCAGATGTACAGGCTGAACCTGACGATACCGCAATATCTTTAACGGCCATTAGTAACGACTCACCTTCAACAAAGTTAAAGCTGATATTAACAATACCAGGTACTGATTGGTCTTGTGTGCCGTTAAAGTACACTTCGTCCATATCTGTTAAAATGCCGTCGATTAGGCGTTTACGTAACGCACTGATGTGTGCGTGATCTTTTTCAAAATCTTGTTTTGCAATTCTAAATGCTGCGCCCATACCTACTAACTGATGGGTCGCTAATGTACCAGAACGCATACCACGTTCATGACCGCCACCGTGCATTTGTGCTTCTAAACGTGCACGTGGTTTACGACGAACATACAAAGCACCTACGCCTTTAGGGCCGTATACTTTGTGCGCCGAGAATGACATGAAATCTACTTTGGTTTGTTGCACATCGATTAAAACTTTACCTGCGCTTTGTGCTGCATCTACGTGGAACATAATTTTACGTTCGCGACACATTTCACCAATAGTGTTGATGTCTTGGATTACACCTAGCTCGTTATTTACATGCATAATGCTTACAAGCACAGTGTCGTCACGCATCGTATCTGCTAATTTTTGCAGATCAAGTAGGCCGTTTTCTTCAACGTCCATATAAGTTACTTCAAACCCTTGACGCTCAAGCTCACGACATGTGTCGATAACTGCTTTGTGTTCAGTTTTAGCGGTAATAACATGCTTACCTTTTTTCTTGTAAAACTGAGCCGCACCTTTAATAGCAAGGTTATTTGATTCTGTTGCACCCGATGTGAATACAATTTCACGTGGGTCTGCATTAATTAAATCGGCAATGTCCGTACGTGCTTGGTCAACGACTTCTTCAGCTTGCCAACCAAAACGGTGTGAACGCGATGCTGGATTACCAAAATTACCGTCCATAGTCAGGCACTGCATCATTTCTTTGGCAACTCGTTCGTCAACGGGCGTAGTTGCTGCGTAATCTAAATAAATCGGTAACTTCATTTCTCTCTCCGCTGCAGGTCAACCTTAAAGTTGACAGCTTACTTGAATATTTTCCAACTGCTTAATTGCATCATTAACGCTGTTTTCTTGGCGAAGAGCGACCGCTTTAACGTCCGACTTTTCAACCAATTCAGCTAAGGTAATATTATTTAAAAATTCTTCAATTCGTGCGCTTAAGTCTGACCACAATGTATGGGTTAAACAACGCATGCCACTTTGACAACCAGTATTGCTTCGCTGACACCGAGTAGCGTCAACAGATTCATCTACCGCATTGATAACATCGCCAACTGAAATTACATCCGCCTCACGTCCTAGTAAATAGCCCCCACCAGGACCTCGAACAGAACTCACTAGCCCATTTTTACGTAAACGGGCAAATAACTGCTCAAGATAAGACAAAGAAATTTCTTGGCGCTGCGAAATATCTGCAAGCGCTACAGGGCCTATATTTGCATGTAGTGCAACATCCAGCATGGCTGTAACGGCATATCTGCCTTTTGATGTTAACTTCATAACGCCCCCCGCACAAAAGAGTGCAAATTTTAATTACCAGAGTAGATTAGTCAAGTATTATCCTGATTGGCTAGCCTCAAACGGCAACCGATAAACTTGTAATACCCGACTGTTTTGGTCAAGTATTGGGTCTATTGTAATTACCTGAGTAATTTAGTCAAGTATTAGTGGAGTAATAAAGGGCGCTATTTATAACTAATTGCTATTTTATAGACTTATTAATTGAGGTAAGAATACCTCGTAATATGTTCATTTCAGCATCTTCAGGGCGAGCACGATTAAACAAGCGACGTAGCTTAGTCATTACCATGCCTGGGTGCTGCTTAATGATGAAGCCTGTTTTAAACAAGGTGTCTTCAAGATGTTCGTAAAACAGCTCTGTTTGTTTAGACGATGGATATAGGGTTTCGTCTTCTTCTTGTTCCGCTTTAGGCTGTTGATTTAAAAACGCCATACGCGTTTCATAGCATAAGGTTTGTACTGCCATGGCTAAATTTAGCGAGCTGTATTCTGGGTTAGCAGGAATACATACATGGTAATTACACAATTGTAATTCTTCGTTTGTTAAGCCACTGTTTTCACGACCAAATACAAGTGCTACAGGGCCATTTACAGCTTCGCCAACAAGCTTTTCACCACATTCACGCGGCTCAACCATAGGCCACGATAATGTACGCGAGCGAGCACTAGTACCGATAGTTAATGCACAATCAGCAATGGCATCAGCAACCGTATCAACAACAACAGCATTACCAAGTACATCTGTAGCACCTGCAGCCAGTGCGCTGGCATGGCTATCTATTTCACAGGCAGGATCTACAAGGTATAACTTTGATAATCCCATGGTTTTCATGGCACGTGCCGCAGAACCAATATTGCCAGAATGTGATGTGTTTACTAAAACGATGCGGATATCATCTAAGATCATTACAGTGCTACTTATCGAGTACAAAAAAATTGCGCAAATTCTAGCATGAAAACGCGCTGAGATCCTATATTCAATAGTCGAGATCTAAAAGATCAGTTCGGGGTCAGCGGTCAGCGGTCAGCGGTCAGGTAGTAAAATTAAACACCGAGCCTTATGCAAGCCCAGTTTTTATATTATAGGTGAGAGTTTACCTCGCGCACTTTCACAACATGTCAAACTACCTGCGCGGCGTAAAGCCCCGCCTACGTTTAACCCAAACACCGTACTTGGCTTAATCTTTTGCTGACAACTGACAGCTGAAGACTAAAAACTGGTCTTTAACCTAAACCATCGCGGCTTTTACATACACATCAAAGCGGTTCTTCTTGGTTTTGATTTGCATACTCGGGGTTTTATCATTTAAAAATGGTGCATAATCGGGGCGTTTCACTACTACACGCTTACTGGCAAGAGGGTAAGCAAAATCGAGTAAATCATCGGCGTCGGTATCGCCACCCACTAACTCTTGGAATACCCGCATTTCTTTTTTAACCAGCGCTGATTTTTCACGGTGCGGGAACATTGGATCAAGGTAAACCACATCGGGCATGCTGTCACATTGAGCAAGTAAAGTATGGCTTGAGCCAAAGATAAGGCTCATATTTTGCTGCATCCATGGGCCAATTTCACTATCGTTATAAGCACGTTGTAAGCCATCATATAACAGTGCAGCAACCACGGGATGGCGCTCATGTAAAATTACTTTACAGCCTAATGAGGCTAACACAAAACCATCACGCCCAAGGCCTGCTGTGGCATCGAGTACCACTGGCGTTGCGCCCTTGTTAAGACCAACTGCTTTGGCAATTGATTGCCCTTTACCACCACCAAATTTACGCCTATGTGCAACGGCACCAGTTACAAAGTCTACGTTAATAGCACCTAATTTTGGCTCGTCAGTTTTATACAAGCTTAGTCCTTTATCATCGTAATGCAAGCTAAAACCACTGCTTTGCTCTGCCCATTGAGCAAGCCCAAAGCGTGCTTCTAACTCATTTAAATAAGGTCGACACTCTTTAAACGCACACTGTATAACCACTTCACACTCCGATGATAAATTTCACCGTTATTATACCCAAACAAAGCCAATATACGATCTCTAGTTTAAAACAACTCAATATCGTTATTTTCACTCTCAGGTTCTGGCTGCGTTTGTTGTTTACTTAGTTGTGTTTGAGTAATTAAGTCATCACGCTGTTGAGTGGTTGTTTTTAGTTGGTGCTTAATAAAGGCTAAATCATTAGTGGTTGCAACCAGCTGCTGTGATGTATGACTAAGCTGAGTTATTTGCTCATTAAATTGCGAAGCTGGTATCTCGTTGTGTGTTTGCATTAGCGATTGGAGTTGCTCAAGCTGCTCTGTAAGCTGGCTAATTGCACTCGTTTGCATGGCGTTTTGATTTTTAAGCTGGGCAACTATATCTTTAAAAGCAAGGGTTAGCTCATTGTCGCGCATTAGTCGATATTGGTGCTGCTGTATAGTCACTACTTTTTCGTTAGTTACTTCTAAAATATGCGGAAATAAATCTTTATAGCGGCCATAAAGTGATGGCGTATCTACAGGCATATTTTTAATTAATAGTGAAATATTAGGGTAATTAATAATAGTACTATGACCAATATCAACAAAGCGTTCTGCATTTTTATGCTGTATGAGTAGCTCTTGCTCTAATGGGCATACGCCTGTTTCTTGGCTATAAAACATTCCCTGGTTATTTTGCCAAAAAACAACCACGACATTGAGGTGTAATGGAGTAAAAAACCCTAAAAAGTATTCACTTAATAATTCTAAATTATCGGCATGATAGCTTTGACAGACAAAACGCATAATGCGCCCCATGTCACCGGTCTCAATCATCGCCATTTCAGCTGTTTTATTGGCCTTTGCTATATCATACTGCAGTGTTGCACACTGCTTGCGATACTGGTAAAGAATTTTAATGCGTGCCATCAGCTCCTGTGCGTTAAAAGGCTTCAAAATGTAGTCAGCCCCGCCAACACTAAACCCTTTAATACGTTCAGCTTGCCCCACTTTGGATGATAAAAACATTACCGGAATATCTGTTGTGGCTTTATTTTGTTTAATAGTTTGGCAAACCTCATAACCAGACATGCCCGGCATTTCAACATCAAGCAAAATAATATCGGGGTTATATTTAATCGCTTGTCTTATGCCATCTTCACCATTTTTGGCGTGGATCACTTTGCAAAACCCAGCTAAAGATTCTTCAATAATATGGTGCATTAATTTATCGTCATCAATTGCCAGTATTAACTTTGCCATGCGTTAGTCCCTTTTAGTACTTTGTTCAAAGCATAGTACGCCATGTTAAAACTACTAAAATTTATTCAAAATATTCTTTAACAGCACTGTGTTTTAGGCAATAAAAAAGCGCCTCTGGGGCGCTTTTGTAATTATATTTTAATCCGCAAAGGTCAACAGCCCCTAAGCGGCGATGCCGCTGTGGCGCAGTAGTGCATCTACACTTGGCTCACGACCACGGAAGTTTTTAAACAGTGCCATTGGCTCTTCGCTGCCGCCTTTTTCAAGAATGTGCTGCATAAACGCTTGGCCAGTTTGTGGATTAAAAATCCCCTCTTCTTCAAATTTAGAGTAGGCGTCTGCCGAAAGTACTTCAGCCCATTTATACGAGTAATAGCCTGCACTGTAACCGCCCGCAAAAATATGACTAAAGCCATGCTGAAAACGGTTAAACGCTGGCGGCTTAATGACTGAGGTACGACTGCGTACATCATCAAGTACAGCTTGAATGTTACATGGTTTGTCTGCCACGTAGTCATGGTGAATTTTAAAGTCGAATAACGAGAACTCAAGTTGTCTTAGCATTTGCATACCTGAGTTGTAATTTTTAGCGGCCAATAGTTTATCTAGTAGCTCTTTTGGTAATGGCTCACCGGTTTCGAAGTGGCCTGAAATAAAGCTTAGGGCTTCTTCCTCGTAACACCAGTTTTCTAAAAACTGACTTGGCAATTCAACGGCATCCCATGCCACACCATTAATACCAGCAACAGGCGCTGCATCTACTTGAGTTAACATGTGGTGAATGCCGTGACCAAACTCATGGAACAGTGTGGTTACTTCATTATGGGTAAACAAAGCAGGCTTATCGCCAATCGCTTTATTAAAGTTACATACTAAGTAAGCAACTGGTGTTTGAAGTTCACCATTAGCACGCACTTTACGACCCATACAGTCATCCATCCACGCACCACCACGCTTGTGGTCACGGGCGTATAAATCTAAGTAGAAACGACCACGTAAAGTATTTTTGCTATCGTAAATTTCAAAAAAGCGCACATCTTTATGGTAAGTATCGATGTCTTTTTGCTCTTTAACTGTAATACCAAATAAGCGGTTAACCGTTTCAAACAAACCACTAAGCACTTTATCGGCAGGGAAGTATGGGCGTAATACTTCATCTGAAATCGCGTATTTTTCTTGCTTTAGCTTTTCGCTGTAATAACCAAAGTCCCATGCCTGTAGTTCACTAATACCGTGCTGTTGCTCTGCATATTGTTGCAACTCTTTAAGCTCTTGCTCTGCTTGTGGCTTAGATTTAGCGGCTAAATCTTCTAAAAATGAAAATACCTGTGCAGGTGATTCTGCCATTTTTGTAGCTAACGATTTTTCGGCGTAATTATTAAAGCCTAGTAATTGTGCTAACTCATGACGTAGTGCCAGTTCTTCACTCATTATCGCTGAGTTATCGAACTCTCCTGCATTTGGCCCTTGATCGGATGCACGAGTAGAAAACGCGGTGTATGTTTCTTTGCGAAGTTCACGGTCGTCTGCGTAAGTCATTATAGGTAAGTAAGAAGGGAAATCGAGAGTGAATACCCAGCCTTCTAAGTCTTTACTTTTTGCTGTATCGGCCGCTAATGCCAGTGCTGACTCTGGTAAACCCGCTAGTTGGCTTTCATCGGTAATATGCTTATGCCATGCAAGCGTGGCATCCATCACATTATTACCAAATTTTGAAGCAAGCTCTGATAAACGCGCACTAATTTCACCGTAGCGTTTTTGCTGCTCAGGATTTAGTGCAATGCCTGAAAGCTTAAAGTCACGCAATGCGTTGGTAACGGTTTTTTGCTGAGCGGTAGTGAGTGTTTTAAATTCATCGCTATTATAAAGCGCGCTGTAAGCCTCATATAAGCCTTGGTGTTGGCCAACAAAAGTAGAATATTCAGAAATAAGCGGTAAACACTGCTCATAAGCTTCGCGAAGTTCATCGTTGTTCATCACCGAGTTTAAATGTGATACCGGTGAAAATAATCGCGATAGTTTATCGTCAGCTTCTTCAAGGGGTAATACTAAATCATTCCAGGTGTATGATTGCTTTGCTAATACATCATCAATTGCACTGCGACAGTGCTCAATACCTTTTTTTAGTGCCGGGACAACATGCTCTGGCTTTATTTTTGAAAAAGGCGGTAAACCTTCAAGCCCGATTAGGGGATTTGTTTGTGCATTGCTCATAGTCATTCTCAGTTTGTGCAAATATAAAAATGAAGTTGGGGCAAAATACGTAAATACAAGGGGAAGTGTTCAGCTCTTAGCTTAATATACGCTCGACTAATAATACCTTGATCTTAACTAGCTTGATTTTCGTTTGATGGTAGAGATTTTAGCAAACCTGAACAAGTGACTTGTTCATCGCATATGATATTATCGGTAAAACATTGTTAAACACATTTAGAGGATTAAACATGGCTCAGCATTTTGATTACATTGCAATTGGTGGCGGTAGTGGTGGTATTGCATCAGCTAACCGTGCAGCAATGCGTGGCGCAAAAGTAGCACTTATTGAAGCAAAACACATGGGTGGCACCTGCGTAAACGTAGGGTGTGTTCCTAAAAAAGTAATGTGGCACGGTGCTCAAGTTGCTGAAGCAATTAATCTTTATGCTCCTGATTACGGTTTTGATGTTGAAGTTAAAGGCTTTGATTGGTCAAAACTAGTAGAAAGCCGTGAAGCCTATATTGGCCGTATTCACAAAGGCTATGATAATGGTTTAGCTAAAAATGGCGTAACTGTGATCAAAGGTTTTGCAAAGTTTGTTGATAGTAAAACCGTTGAAGTAGATGGCGAACACTATACTGCCGATCACATTTTAGTTGCCGTTGGTGGCCGCCCTACTATTCCTAATATTCCAGGTGCTGAACACGGTATTGATTCAAACGGCTTTTTTGAGCTGAACGAACAACCTAAACGTGTTGCCGTTGTTGGTGCCGGTTATATTGCCGTAGAAATTGCCGGTGTGCTGCACAGCTTAGGTACACAAACTCACTTATTTGTTCGTAAGAGCAAGCCTCTGCGTACTTTTGACCCATACATTATCGACACACTGGTTGATATTATGGCAAAAGAAGGCCCTACTCTGCACACTGAGTGTTCACCAAAAGAAGTGGTAAAAGAGGCTGATGGCAGCTTAACGATTCATTTTGAGAATGGTTACAGCGAAAATGTTGATCAGGTTATTTGGGCTATAGGCCGCACGCCAACAACCGATAAAATTAACCTTGCTGCAGCAGGCGTAGAAGTAAACGAAAGCGGTTATGTAAAAGTAGATGAATACCAAAACACCACAGCTGAAAATGTATACGCTGTGGGTGATATTATCGAAAATGGTATTGAGCTTACACCGGTTGCTGTTAAAGCGGGTCGTACTCTATCGGAGCGTTTATTTAATAAAGAATTGCCGAACGATTTAAAAATGGACTACAGCCTAGTACCAACCGTAGTATTTAGCCACCCACCTATCGGCACAATTGGTTTAACTGAGCAAGAAGCTATTTCTCAGTACGGCGGCGAAAATGTCAAAGTATATAAATCAAGCTTTGCGGCTATGTATACCGCAGTTACTCAGCACCGCCAAGCCTGTAATATGATGTTAGTGTGTGCTGGTGATGATGAAAAAGTTGTGGGCTTACACGGTATTGGTTTTACCGTTGATGAAATGATTCAGGGTTTTGCAGTCGCCATGAAAATGGGCGCGACTAAGGCCGATTTTGATGCGGTAGTCGCACTACACCCGACGGGTTCGGAAGAGTTTGTCACCATGAGATAAGCTCGAGGTTCGAGGTTCGAGGTTCGAGGTTCGAGAAATAAAAAAACCTTGCGGTTAACATCGCAAGGTTTTTTTATTTAGAAGTTAGATGTTTTTCTAGAGACCCGCAGCACGTCGCCCGCT
>NZ_PNDH01000071.1:0-1725 GCF_005887175.1 Pseudoalteromonas sp. S1612
TTGTGTGTGAAGATGTTGTCAATTGAAATGCAGCGACCTTATTTAAGTCTCGCTGCTTTTTTTTGTTTAAAATTTGCCTATTTGCTAATTAGCTTAAATATCATCTGATCTGTTTATTTCATCACGAGCGACAAATTCTAACACCGTGGCATTAATACAATACCTATCTTGACCTTTTGGCCCTTCACCTGGAAATAAATGACCTAAATGAATACCAGTACTTTTAGACTTAAGCTCAATACGTTGCATTCCCCAACTGTTATCTTCATGTTGCGTTACGCTGTCTTTTACAGGGTGTGTAAACGACAACCAGCCAGTACCCGAATTAAATCTGTCGCGGGTATCAAATAATGGCTCACCGCTTAATTTATCAATAAAAATGCCATCGGGGGTGTTTTTAAAAATAGCGTATTCTTTGCAATATGGGCTGTCGGTTTTAGCGTTAAACGCTACTTTATAAGCTTCACTGTCACCGAGTTTAAATGCACCTAGCGCTTTATAAAACAGCTCGGCATCCATATAACCTTGGCGAGAATACACTTCTACTCCATCTTCTAAAAATAGTATGGTGGGTGTAGCCCAAGTTGCACTTTTGATAGTTAAGCCGCTAAGCTGATCAGCATGGCGAAATGTCATTGGTATTGTGCCTTTGTAGTCATTGGCTACCGCCGCTTTAAACTTTTCACAGTAAGGGCAGTAATCACGAGAGTCTAAAATAACAATTTGTTTGCCAGTCAACAATGCAGTGTTATCAACCTGCTGCTTTTCGTCTTGACTAAAAACAACACCGGTTGAATGATCTGGGCAATAGCCGTTTGGATTTTTTTCAAGATAATTTTGATGATACTCTTCTGCAGAGTAAAAGCGCTCAAGTGGCTTAATTTGTGTAGCAATTGTTCCATAACCTGCTTTGGTGAGTAACTGCTGATACTGTTGTGTTACCGCAAGCGCGGTGTTTGCTTGCTCGTCACTTGTAGTTAAAATAATAGAGCGATATTGAGTGCCTACATCATTACCTTGGCGGTTCTTTTGAGTCGGATCGTGGCTTTCGTAATAATTTTGCAGCAGCTCTTTTGCCGAAATAGTATTGCTATTAAATGTAACCTGCACCACTTCAGCGTAGTTATCTTCATCAAAGCGACGCGATAGCTTAGTTATATTTCTGTAGGTTGGTTTAAACCCATGCCCATCGGCATAACCCGACTCTGCATCGAGTACCCCATTAAGTGCTTCATAGCGTTTTTCTGCCCCCCAAAAACAACCCGAGCCAAGCACTAGCTTTTCTACATGCATGGTGGCATTTAAATCACTGGATTTAGTTACCTCATCTGACGAGATAGCGCTCATCGTACTTAGTAATCCCAACATAGCAAATGTAGCTAATATTAACCCCTTAAACATACGATTACCTCTTAGTTTTAGTTACTCTAGGGTCTGTTGACCTTCCAAGGTTAAATTTGCAGCAGTCTGTTTGGTGTTTAGGCAAGACAGAGCCTATGTGGTGTGGTTATTCCCCATAAATAGGCGATAACGCAGCATCAATGCCAAACAGGCGCTGCCCGAAGGGTTCTGCCTAGGAGCGATTTAGTCTTTGTTGCTCGGTTTTTACTTAGCCCACTAGGTTACAAAACTCGCGCCGCGATTAAACCGCTCCTAGTTTGAACAAATTTTAATCCGCAAATGGTCAACAGTCACTCGCCTTGCTGCTATTGTTTTACACAGACC
>NZ_PNDH01000072.1:0-3227 GCF_005887175.1 Pseudoalteromonas sp. S1612
TGATGAGTGTGTTGCTCTCAATCAAGCTTAATTACTAGGGTCTGTTGACCTTTCAAGGTTGAATTTGCAGCAGTCTGTTTGGTATTTAGGCAAGGCAGAGCCTATGTGGTGTGGTTATTCTCCATAAATAGGCGATAACGCAGCATCAATACCAAACAGGCGCAGCCCTTCGGGTTCTGCCTAGGGGCGATTTACTCTTTGTTTCTCGGTTTTTACTTAGCCCACTAGGTTACAAATCTCGCGCCGCGATTAAACCGCCCCTAGTTTGAACAAATTGTAATCCGCAAAGGTCAACAGACCCTAGCAGTTAATCACTTTTAGAACGTAAACCTGATGCAATTTGCATTAAACTTTTTTTGGCTAAAAATAAATAACTGCATAAAGCGAATTGGTATAAAAAGCGTACAACATATAAAGCCGCACGCACAATCACCTTTATGGGATCACATTATATATGAGCGTTGAAGCACTCAAATTATCAGAGTCTTTTACATAACGGTATTGTTTTTTCCAAAACCAACTACCGGTAGTTTCATCGACAGTTTCATATCCTAATGTATCGCCAGCCACGCTAATATTATTCATTGCCACCGTTACATTACCTTGGTGCTGCGCTTGTTGAATTTCGTTATGGCTGTAACTGTTAGTCATCATTAATGGATAATGGTATGGCATGAAGCTACTAACAGCATCACCTTGTGAAGTTAAACGCCCATTGGTGTCAATATTGGCACTACAACTACCAAATGAGCTTACCGAGCTTGCGCCACATGATGAGTGAGTAGCGACTACCGAATCATCGTTACCACGTAAAAAGCCAGCCGTTAAACCTAAGTAAGCATTACCATCGGCCACAAAACGTAAACGCGGAGTGCGCGCATCAGGTAATGGCGCGATTCTACGTGCATTATTAACTTTTAAATCATGTAAAACACCTACCGCTTCATTAACCTCACTGCCTAGCCACCAAGTTAATGCAGCATCTACAGCAAAATTCCACGATGCGCCGGTTAACGCACTCACCGCTAAGTCGGCTAATTCACTACCGCCACCAGCACCTGCTAAATCAAAGGTAGCAATAATATTAAGCGGTTTTAAACCCGCGTTTTCTAGCCAGTTTTCTTGGTTATCTATAATATATCGGGCAACTAAGTCACCGGTAGAGTGGGTTACAAACACGCAGCCTGGCTCGCATAAATTTGAGCGAGAGATCTGTTGTAGCTTGGGCCATACCCAATCTGTAGTAATTTTTCCTTCTATTCGTTCATACGCAGGCCAGTCAATGCGCTCGTCGGCACGGTTTACCCAATAAGACTGCCAATAGCTTTGGCCATCGTTTACTACATCACTACCTGCTTTATTGGTAAGTTGGGATACTTGCAAACCATGAATTAAAACTACTTTATACTCTTTACTAAGCGCAGAAAAACTCATTAAGAGCCCTATTGCTGCTGCAAATAAAGTCGCGCGTTTAAAAATGTGTGTGTTGTTCATATTAATCCTTAACTGATTGAATATTTTTATTATGCTTAGCTTGTTACACGCTGTTGTCAGTGCATGGTAAAAGCAGTGAATTGACCAGTATTGGGAACAAATTTAAAAAACGCAACATTTTGTTATCATTTTCACCGTTAAAGCTAAATATTTGCGTTAAAATACGACAAAAGCGCCACACTATTGTGTTAAACAAAATAGCTTTATCCCCTTCTTAAGCAGTATCAATAAACTTTCTTTTAACTGTGGTTAACTATTAAACAACACTACTTTTTATTGATGTAATAGCGTAAGTTAATTACACACGATGAAAACCAAGGAATTAAAATGATAAAAAAAATAATTTTTGGCAGTGTTTTATTTACTGCAATTTCAGCGCCTAGTTTTGCTAGTAGTATTAACACCCAACTTGAACAAGCAACACAAAGTGTAAGTGAAAAAGTCATTACATGGCGTCGCCATTTGCATCAATATCCAGAGCTGAGTAATCGCGAATTTGAAACCGCTAAGTACATTACTAACCATTTAAAATCTTTGGGTCTTGAAGTACAAACCGATGTTGCGCATACCGGTGTTGTGGCTAAATTAAGCGGTGGTAAAAAAGGCCCTTTAATCGCCCTTCGTGCCGATATGGATGCTTTACCCGTTACCGAACAAGTTGATTTACCCTTTGCCTCTAAACAAACCTCAACCTATCGTGGTAATGAAGTAGGCGTTATGCATGCCTGCGGGCACGACACTCATGTTGCTATTCTAATGGCCGTAGCAGAGTCACTGGTAAAAATTAAAGATCAGTTAGCGGGTGACGTACTGTTTGTATTTCAACCGGCTGAAGAAGGTGCCCCCGAAGGAGAAGAAGGAGGCGCAGAGCTAATGCTAAAAGAAGGTTTATTTAAACAAAAACCTGAAGCGGTGTTTGGCTTGCATGTCACCAGCTCACTTAATACTGGTCAAATTGGCTTTAGAGAAGGGCCTCTAATGGCCAGTGAAGACTCTTTCACAATTAACGTAACGGGTCGTCAAACTCATGGCTCGCGCCCTTGGAATGGCGTAGATCCCATTGTTGCTTCATCACAAATTATAATGGCAACTCAAACAATCGCCTCTCGCCAGGTAGATGTAACTAAAGCGCCTTCTGTTATTTCATTTGGCGCGATTAACGGCGGCATACGCTCAAATATTATCCCCGATAATGTAGAGCTTATTGGTACAATTAGAACCTTTGATCAAACGATGCGTGCCGATATTAAAAAACGTTTAGCTAAAACCGCTGAACTGGTTGCCGAATCCGCGGGGGCTAAAGCTGATGTGCATATAGATCACGGCTACCCTGTAACAGTAAATAATGTTGCACTGACCCAAAAAATGACCCCTACACTTGCCCGTATTGCAGGTGCTGACAACATTATTACCACAGATTTAATTACCGGTGCAGAAGACTTTAGCTATTATGCATTAGAAACCCCTGGGCTGTTTTACTTTTTAGGTGTTACTCCAAAAGATCAAAACGCTAAAACGGCCCCAAGTAATCATTCACCTCAGTTTTATGTTGACGAAAGCGCATTACAACTTGGCGTAGAATCATTATCTCAACTGGTCGTTGACTACTTACAATAAAAACCAGCATAACAAGCACTGGGCTAATAACCTTGTGCTTGTAAAGCTAGGGTCTGTTGACCTTTGCGGATTAATATTTGTTCAAACTAGGGGCGGTTTAATCGCGGCGCGAGGTT
>NZ_PNDH01000073.1:0-6928 GCF_005887175.1 Pseudoalteromonas sp. S1612
CGGGCTTTTTTACGTCTGCAGAAAAGTCAAAAACAAAGGTAAAAGGTAACAGGTTAAAAGGAAAAGAATAACAGCCTAAAGCCACCTCCATGTCTTTAGTATGACTCTCACGCTGTTTTGCCGCAATATTCTACTGCGTCATCGCAACGAAGTAGCGCACCGACTCTAATTAGTCGGTATTTACTTTGAGGTTTTTTATGATCATTAAAGCGAGCTTAATGGCGTTAGTGACTGAGAAAAATATAATTTTGCTTTGTTAGTGGCTTTGATTTAGGATCAAAACAGTTTAAAACCATGAATGATTTGCCTGTGTATAGATTATTAATTAGCGCCTTATCCATTTTCTTTTGTGTTTCTGTATCAGCAGTTGAAGTAACTGATCTATATCAAGATATTTTGGTCGTAGAAGATAAATCTCGTGATACTCGTTTAGACGCTAGCCGCAAAGCGTTGCTTAACGTATTAGTAAAAGTGAGTGGTGACAAAAGTGCAGATGAAAATCGAGTCGCTAAGGAACGCACTAAAGATATATCCGATTATATGCTGAAATTTGAATATGATGAGCGTATCCCCGGAGAGCTTAAATTATTAGTTAAGTTTGAAGCACGAAAAATCGATGCACTAATCAAAGAGCTTAATTTGCCATTATGGGGAATGCAACGACCACTGGTTGCAATCTGGTTAGGGATTGAAGATAACAGGCAACGAGAGCTAGTAACTCAAGAAAGTTACCCACAGTTAGAGCAGCTCATTTATGATAAGGCAAGCCGTCGTGGATTACCTGTCGTTGTACCTTTGCTTGATTTACAAGATAGACGCCTTGTTGGTGTCCCTGAGGTTTGGGGGAACTTTTCTGAACCAGTAGAAGAGGCATCTAAACGTTACAGTGCTGAGCGCAGTATTACTGCTAGAATGTATCAAGAGTTTAACTCCGATAATTGGGTATTAGATTGGCGTTTTACTAATGACGAAATGTTTGAATCTAACCGAATTATTGGCTATAGACAGCAAATCGTTGCGCAAATGATTGATGATTTAGCGCAAGGTTTAGCTGGCGAATATGCGATCGATCCGAATGCGTATTATGAGCAACGTACTGCCAATTTGACCTTAAAAGGGACAGATAATTTTGTGGATATAGAGTTGGCAAAGCGCCGTCTACTCAACTTAAGTGTTGTCACCCAAGCGGTTATTATACGTAAAACTCCCGATTCTGTTGAATTTAAGCTAGATCATACCGGCACTGTAAACGATCTTAAAAAAGCCCTTGGTCTTGATAATGCTTTTAAAGATTATGTCGACCCACGTGCTTTTTATCACATAGTTGATAAGCAAAGCCTAGAGTATCAATGGGTTGAAAACTAATGCTAACTCAAGAGCCAATGCAAATGGCGCTACCGGTTACTTTACCTGATGATGAAACATTTGCCTCTTATTTTGGGGGAGAAGACTCATTAGAGGTTAACCACCTTAAAGATAGCTTTTCTAAGCTATCTCAAGCTTTTCAGTATACTTATTTGTGTGGCTTAGGAGACTCAGGTAAATCCCATTTGTTATACGCCACCTGTATTCAAGCCCAGGAGCGCGGCTTATCGAATATGCTGCTATCAATGCGAGAAGTTCTACATTTTGGCCCGATGGTTTTAGATGGTCTTGAGGCGCTAGATGTATTATGTATTGATGATGTTCACTTAGTGGCGGGTAATGATGCATGGGAAAAAGCGTTATTTAATTTCTTCAACCGCTTTAATGAGCCTAATAAAATGCTGGTAGTAACTGCTGATTTACTGCCAAATATGCTTAATATTAGCTTGCCCGATTTAGAATCACGCTTGAAGTGGGGTACCACCTTTCAAATTCGCTCCATGAGTGATGATGATAAAGCACAAGCGCTAGTAAAGCGGGCAAACATGCGCGGTCTTGAACTGAGTGACGAATGCGCGCGGTTTTTATTAACCCGTTTAAGTCGTGATATGCGCGCATTATTGGATGTATTAGACAAATTAGATCACGCATCCATGGCTGCACAGCGAAAATTAACTATTCCTTTCATAAAATCAACGCTAAAGCTGTAGTAGGTCTAGAATCTAGACCCCGCTTTCAGTTATCATTAGCTAACAAAATTGTAATCACCTTCTTTGAAAGATCAGGTATCGAATGAACTTAGAAAATATATTAGCGCAAGCACTTGAGGCAGTTGCCAGTGCCAGTGAAATCGCGCAACTAGAAGAGATCAGGGTTAACTACCTTGGTAAAAAAGGCGAGATCACCAGCTTACTTAAAACACTGGGTAAAATTGCTCCTGAAGAACGCAAAGAAGCAGGCCAGGTAATCAATCAAGCTAAGCAAGATGTGCAAAGCGCAATTAATGACAAGCGTGAGCTTTTAGCGAGTAAAGCACTTGAAGAAAAACTAGCTGCTGAAACTATCGATGTAACTTTACCAGGGCGCGTTATGCCTTCTGGTGGCCTTCACCCAGTAACACGTACAATTGAGCGTATTGAAAGCTTTTTTGGTGAACTAGGCTTTGAAGTTAAATCAGGCCCTGAAGTTGAAGATGATTTTCATAACTTTGATGCGCTAAATATTCCTGAGCACCATCCTGCTCGCGCCGACCACGATACCTTTTACTTTAATCCTAAGTTGGTGTTGCGTACTCAAACTAGTGGTGTGCAAATTCGTACCATGGAAACAGAGCAGCCGCCGCTTCGTATAATTTCACCAGGGCGTGTATATCGTAATGACTACGACCAAACACATACACCTATGTTCCATCAGGTGGAAGGTTTAATGGTCGATACGGACGTTAGCTTTACTGAGCTCAAAGGTATTTTACATGACTTCTTACGTAACTTTTTTGAAGAAGATATGGAAATTCGTTTCCGTCCTTCATTCTTCCCATTTACAGAGCCCTCAGCCGAAGTTGATGTAATGGGTAAAGATGGTAAATGGTTAGAGGTATTAGGCTGTGGCATGGTTCACCCTAACGTACTTAAGTCTGTTGGTATCGATCCTGAAAAATACACCGGTTTTGCCTTTGGTATGGGTGTAGAGCGCTTAACTATGTTGCGTTACGGCGTAAACGATTTACGTGCGTTTTTCGAAAACGACTTAAAATTCCTAAACCAGTTCCGTTAAGAGTGAAGAAATAAAATGAAATTTAGTGAAAAGTGGTTAAGAGAGTGGGTAAATCCTGCAATTGATACGCAAGCTCTTTCGGAACAGCTTTCAATGGCTGGTTTAGAAGTAGATGGCGTAGAGCCGGCAGCAGCCAAATTTAATGGTGTTGTTGTAGGTGAGGTGGTTGAATGTGGTCAGCACCCTGATGCAGATAAACTACGTGTAACAAAAATTAATGTTGGTGGTGATGAACTGCTTGATATTGTTTGTGGTGCACCAAATTGTCGCCAAGGTATTAAAGTTGCTGTTGCCACTGTTGGTGCAGTATTACCAGGTGATTTTAAAATTAAAAAGGCCAAACTTCGTGGTCAACCATCACACGGCATGTTGTGTGCGTTTGATGAGCTAGGCATTAGCGAAGAAGGCGATGGCATTATGGAATTGCCGCTTGACGCGCCGATTGGCACAGATTTACGCGAATACTTAGGGTTAGATGACAACATCATAGATGTAGATTTAACCCCTAACCGTGGTGACTGTTTAGGTATTAAAGGCCTTGCTCGTGAAGTTGGCGTACTGAACAGCATTGATGTTAATACATTAAGTATTCCAGCGGTAGCACCGACAATTGAAGATAAAGTATCAATAGAGTTGGTTAACGATGAAGCTTGTCCTCGTTATTTAGGGCGTGTTATCAAAGGCATTAATCTTAATGCTGAAACACCTCTATGGATGGTTGAAAAGCTACGCCGTAGTGGTGTGCGTTCAATCGACCCGGTAGTTGATGTGACTAACTTTGTGTTATTAGAGCTTGGTCACCCAATGCATGCATTTGATTTAAATGCTATTGAGGGTGGAATTAAAGTACGTAGTGCAAACGCAGGTGAAGAATTAGTTTTACTTGATGGTAACACTGCAAAGTTAAATGAATCGACATTAGTGATTGCCGATCATCATAAAGCGCTAGCCATTGCTGGTATTTTTGGTGGTGAGCAATCTGGCGTTACTGAAAAAACAGCTGATATTCTGTTAGAAAGCGCATTCTTTAACCCTGTTGCCATTGCTGGTCAAGCACGTAGCTACGGTTTACACACCGATGCATCTCATCGCTATGAGCGTGGTGTAGACTTTGCTCTACAACATGATGCAATGGAGCGCGCTACAGCGTTACTGCTTGAAATTGTTGGTGGTGAAGCGGGTCCTGTTGTTGAAGCTGTGGCTGCTGATAAGTTACCAAAGGTAACTGAAGTACGTTTACGTCGTTCACGTTTAGACCGCGTTATTGGTCATCATATTGAAGATGCGAAAGTAACCGATATTCTGACGCGTTTAGGACTTGATGTTAAATTTGACAATGATAGCTGGAGTGCTGATGTACCAAGCTACCGTTTTGATATTCGTATCGAAGAAGATTTAATTGAAGAAGTTGCACGTGTATACGGTTATAACAGCATTCCTAATGTTGCACCAACTGCAAAACTGAAAATGACCACGCATGATGAGTCAACTGTTGCCCTGAGCCGTTTTCGTAATGCCTTAGTAACACGTGGCTATCAAGAAGCCATTACTTACAGTTTTGTTGACCCTAAAGCGCAAGCTATTTTACACCCTGAGTGTAATGCATTGGTATTGCCGCACCCAATTTCAATTGAAATGTCAGCGATGCGTGTAAGTTTAATGCCAGGGTTGCTTTCATCTGTTGCGTATAACCAAAACCGCCAACAACCTCGTATTCGCTTATTTGAACACGGCCTTAAGTTTATCAGTGATGAAAATGCTGAAAATGGTGTATACCAAGTGCCTGTTATTGGTGGCGTTATTACTGGTTTGGTTCATGGTGAGCATTGGGTTGAAGAAAAACGTAACGTTGATTTTTATGACCTAAAAGGGGATGTTGAAGCATTACTTGCAATTACCAACGATGTTAGCCGCTTTGAAATTAAAGCTGAGCAATCGGATGGTCTTCACCCTGGCCAGTCTGCCGTTATTTATGTTGATGGTAAAAAAGTAGGTTTCTTTGGTGCATTACATCCTCAAGCGCAAAAATCGTTAGATATCAACAATGCTACTTTTGTGTTTGAAATTGAAATGTCGGCATTAGAAAAAAGAAATTTACCTCAAGCTGTAGGGGTGTCTAAATTCCCATCAAATCGCCGCGACATCGCGATTTTAGTACAAGACAGCGTTAAAATTGGTGATATTTTAAACGTCATCGGAAAAGTTGGCGGAAATCAATTGGTTGACCTAAACTTATTCGATGTGTATAAGGGCAAAGGTATTGAGCCAAATTATAAGAGTTTGGCGATTGCTCTAACACTGCAGGCGGTTGATAGAACACTCGAAGAGAAAGATATCAATCAGGTAGTTGATAACGTGGTGGCCGCACTGGCCGAACAGTTTAATGCATCGTTGAGGGACTAGATATGGCGCTTACTAAAGCCGACATAGCTGAACACCTATTTGAAAAGCTCGGGATCAATAAAAAAGATGCCAAAGATTTAGTTGAAGCGTTTTTTGAAGAAATCCGCTCAGCGCTTGAAAAAGGCGAGCAGATTAAGCTCTCTGGATTTGGTAACTTTGATCTTCGAGATAAGAAAGAAAGACCGGGACGTAATCCGAAAACGGGAGAAGATATTCCAATTTCAGCGCGTCGCGTAGTTACTTTTAGGCCGGGGCAAAAGTTAAAGACCCGTGTCGAAGTAGGCACAAGCAAAAAATAAATAAAAAGGCAGCGCAAGCTGCCTTTTTTGTATCTGTTGTATTATTTCCGGGGAGAAATAAATTTTCCTTGGTTTATTTGGTGTAATGTTTGCTCGGCGAGAGCATCTAAACTGTCTAAATTCTTTTCTTGTGCTATTAATTGCTGCTCAATTAATAATATATCGATATTTTTTATACCAGAGAGCTCTGCTATTTTGGCAAAAATGTACGCGTGCTTATATTGGTGGTGCTTATAGAAAAGGCTAATTAAAGAGGTGTATATTTCTGGATCAGGTATTTGCTTAGCTTGATTTAACGCCAGTGTGTTGTATAAAAAACCAATTGCTTTGTGCTCATCAACTTTAATGTAATAAGACGCTAAATAAAATTGCATTTCAGCACTCGTTTCCACCTCGGGGGTATTTTCTAGATCAAGTAGCCGGGTGAGTGCCGTTTCATCATTGTTTCTTGACCAATGGTAATAGAGTAGGCCAGGGTGAGTGGTTGCTTGTGTTTGCTGATAAATACGTGCCATTTCTCTATTACTGGTGAGGTAGGCTCGTCGACGGGCGGTAGTTTTACCTTTTAGTTTTATATGCTGAATATTAGCGGCTAAGCCAATACATTGGTTGTAATGCTCAAACGCTTTGAGTAGTTGATATTTGTTCTCATCGGTTGGTTGTAAGGATTCGAGGTAGCGATAAAAGATTGTATGTTCTCGTTGTGCTTTACAGTGGCCATCTTGGTTAAGATCATTGCACATGGCGGGTGATTGCACACAAATATCTTCCACGGTAAAAGATTCTTCACATCCTGCAAGCAACAATGCAAAAGTGAGGGTTATGTGCTTAAAAGTCATCCGAGCCTCTCAATTTATTAGGGTCTGTCGACCTTTCAAGGTTGAATTTGCAGCAGTCTGTTTGGTATTGAGGCAAGGCAGAGCCTATGTGGTGTGGTTATTCCCCATAAATAGGCGATAACGCAGCATCAATGCCAAACAGGCGCTGCCCGAAGGGTTCTGCCTAGGGGCGATTTACTCTTTGTTGCTCGGTTTTTACTTAGCCCACTAGGTTACAAACCTCGCGCCGCGATTAAAAAGACACTAGTT
>NZ_PNDH01000074.1:0-1044 GCF_005887175.1 Pseudoalteromonas sp. S1612
AAGAAATTTCAGGCGCGGGATGGAGCAGTCTGGTAGCTCGTCGGGCTCATAACCCGAAGGTCGTCGGTTCAAATCCGGCTCCCGCAACCACTGAAGTAACATGTTTTATTAAATCGACACTCTATAAGAGTGTTTTTTTATGCCTAAAATTCATATTCCCTCACGCTATTTTTAACACGTATACCTGCTGTTCTTTTCTAATTCTACTTTTTGAAAGTGTTATTGCTGAATATTTAGTATGCTATGCACTAAACTCTTTAAAACTTTTTGTAATCAAAATTATGACTGAACTTTATCACTGGTTTGATTTAATAGGTGTGGCGGTATTTGCTATCTCAGGCACCTTGGTAGCCTATGAAAAGAAAATGGATGGCTTTGGTGTAGTTGTACTTGCAACTGTTACGGCTATTGGCGGCGGTACCGTTCGCGATGTGATACTCGACCAGCCCGTATTTTGGTTACACGACCAAAGCTACTTCTACGCTATTTTGGTGGCGGTTCTGGTTACTACACGACTGATCAATAAGCAAAAATCCATTCCATACTATGTATTGCAAACCGCTGACGCGTTTGGCTTAGCCTTTTTTGCGGTCATGGGAGCGCAAAAAGCGCAATTGGCTGGTATGCCAGATATGACGGTTGTGATTATGGCTGTAATAACCCCCTGTTTTGGTGGGCTTATTCGCGACGTGCTTGCCCGCGATATTCCAATGCTGCTTAAAGGTGAGCTGTATGCTATTACCTGTATTGCTGGTGGCATTGTCTATACATTAAGTATCAACCTATCGTTAACGGTGGAAGTGGCAATGATTCTGAGTATGCTAATGACCTTATTGCTACGTTTTTCGGCGATTAAATGGAAGATTATATTACATGTTTTCAAATATCCTGACTAAACTGTGTAAATACAGCTGTTAACTAGGGCCTGTTGACCTTTGCGGATTAAAGTTTGTTCAAACTAGGGGCGATTTAATCGCGGCGCGAGGTTTGTAACCTAGTGGACTAAGTGAAAACCGAGCAACAAAGAGTAAATCGCTCCTAGGC
>NZ_PNDH01000075.1:0-13879 GCF_005887175.1 Pseudoalteromonas sp. S1612
AGCTGAGAATGAGCGCTTAGAGCAACAGCGTATTGCAGCAGAGCAAGCTGAGAATGAGCGTTTAGAACAACAGCGTATTGCAGCAGAACAAGCTGAGCATGAGCGTTTAGAGCAACAGCGCATTGCAGCAGAGCAAGCAGAGAATGAACGTTTAGAGCAAGAACGTATTGCAGCTGAAGAAGAGGCTGAACGCCTAGAACAACAGCGACTGACCGCAGAGCTTGCAGAGGAAGAAGCAAAAAAAGCGGAAAAACCTAAAAAAGAAGGCTTTTTCTCTCGACTTAAAAAAGGCTTACTTAAAACTCGAGTTAATATTGGCTCTGGTTTTTCGTCAATTTTTAGCGGTAAAAAAATTGACGACGAGTTATTTGAAGAGCTAGAGACTCAGTTACTTACTGCTGATCTTGGTGTTGATACCACCATGAAGCTCATTGATAATTTAACTGATGCAGCCGATCGCAAGCAACTTAAAGATGGTGATGCGCTTTATGAGCTTATGAAACAAGAAATGGCAACTATGCTAAAAACAGCAGAGCAGCCTTTAGAAATACCAGCAGATAAAAAACCTTTTGTTATTTTAATGGTAGGGGTAAACGGCGTAGGTAAAACCACCACCATTGGTAAAATGGCCAAGCAATTCCAAAATCAAGGTAAGTCGGTCATGCTTGCTGCCGGTGATACTTTTAGAGCTGCAGCGGTAGAGCAGCTTCAAGTATGGGGTGAGCGCAACAGCATTCCGGTAATAGCTCAACATACAGGTGCTGATAGTGCATCGGTAGTATTTGATGCTTTTCAAGCTGCAAAAGCACGTAATATCGATGTGTTAATTGCTGATACAGCAGGGCGCTTGCAAAATAAAGATAACTTAATGCAAGAGCTTGAAAAAATAGCCCGTGTAATGAAAAAAGTAGACCCTGATGCACCTCATGAAGTGATGCTGACTATTGATGCTGGTACAGGCCAAAATGCAATTAGCCAAGTAAACCTATTTAATCAATGTGTAGGTTTAACAGGTATCACATTATCAAAGCTTGATGGTACTGCTAAAGGTGGGGTTATTTTTGCCGTTGCCGATAAGTTTAATATCCCTATTCGTTACATTGGCGTAGGTGAAAGTATTGATGATTTACGTACCTTCAAGAGCGATGACTTTATTGACGCGCTATTTAGTCAAGATGAGGACGACGCTTAATTTACCAAAAGGGAGCCTGCTCCCTTTTTAATTGCGAGGAATACCATTTTATTTAGAGCCTAAGGCTAACAATAAATTGGCAATAATAAAAAATGATAAATTTTCAGCAAGTAAGTAAAACCTATGCCGGTGGACACCGCGCGCTTGAAAAAGTGAACTTTCATATAAAGCCTGGCGAATTGGCCTTTCTAACTGGCCACAGTGGGGCTGGTAAAAGTACACTATTAAAGCTTATTAGCTTAATGGAACGTCCTTCTGCAGGAAACGTGTTTATTAATGGCGTGGATTTAAATAAATTAAATTCCCGTCAAATTCCGTATGCACGTCGCGACATTGGTATTATTTTTCAAAATCATCGATTATTAGAGCGATACACGGTATTTGATAACGTTGCTTTGCCCTTAATTATTGAAGGGACTCACCACAAGCAAATTGCCAAACGTGTGCATGGAGCGCTTGATAAAGTGGGCTTGTTAGATAAAGTGCGCTGTCACCCTTCTACACTTTCTGGTGGTGAACAACAACGAGTAGGGATTGCACGAGCCATCGTCAATTCGCCACCTATATTGCTAGCCGATGAACCTACCGGTAACTTAGACCCTGAATTATCAATGGAAATATTACGCCTGTTTGAAGACTTTAATAAACATGGCACCACGGTTTTAATTGCCACTCATGATTTGGGCTTAGTGTCACGGATGAAGTACCGCAGTTTAACGCTTCATGACGGACGAATGAGCCAAGATCCACTGGCTGAGGGGGTATTATGAGTTTACTGTTCAAAAGCCGTCAAAATAGTAATGATAAACAAAAAAAGTCAGTATTCTCTGGCGGTTACTTTTTTATTATTAATATTTTTCGCCAAGGTGTGTACAGCCTAGGAGAAATGTGGCGCACGCCATTGGCTTCAATGATGACCATTGCAGTACTCGGTTTGAGTTTAACCTTGCCTGCAACACTATATTTAGTGGTAAAAAATGTGCAGCAAGTGAGTAGTGGTTTTGAGCAAGCCAGCGAAATATCCTTGTTTGTAAAAGAAAATATGAGCGAGCAAGAAACGCAAACCTTAGTTAAACGCTTAGCGCTATATCCCGAAATACAAACTGTGACTTTTATTTCTCGCACTGAGGCTTTGGATGAGTTCAAAGAAATGTCTGGCTTTGGTCAGGCTCTAGAATATTTAGATACCAACCCGTTACCGAATGTAGTTTTAGTCACACCAACACAACGACATAGCCAACCTAATGCAGCTAAGCAATTGCTTAAAAAACTTGAAGCCGAACGCGAAGTTGACTTTGGTAAGCTTGATATTGCTTGGCTTGAGCGCCTAAATGCATTACTAAGTTTGTTAAAAGAGAGTGTAATTACTATTGCGCTATTATTACTTACCTCAGTGACGCTTATTATAGGCAATACAATTCGTTTATCTATTATGGATAAAAAAGAAGAAATACAGGTAATGAAGCTAGTAGGGGCAACCAATACCTTTATACACGCTCCCTTTTTATGGACTGGCATTTGGTATGGAGTGATTGGCGGATTGTTTGCCTTTATTTGTGTAGCATTAATGATGTGGTGGCTATCTGCTGCAGTAAGTAGTGTGGCAGGGGTGTATCAAACCAGTTTTACGCTAATAGGGCTTAGTCTTAATGAGTTTGGCGCGTTGGTATTACTTGCTACTAGTTTAGGTTTTATTGGTTCTTACTTATCGGTTAATCGTTACATCTCAGAAATAGAACCTGATAAGGTTTAGGGCTCTAATATAATTCTTAAAACTGTCATGTTTTAAGTTTAAAATAATAAAAAAGCCAAAGCAAAAAGGTTATTTTTGTTTTGGCTAAATCAATTCATAGGTTATTCAGTCGCCTAGCGTAGACTGACTTAACACTAAAAAAACCACTTGATTTATGATTCAAAAAAGTTTTAAATTCAAGTTAGCACTCTTGCTAAAAGAGTGCTAAGATGGTTTCAAATGTTTATCACCGAGGTGAAAAATGAGTAAAGATTTATACGCAATGGCACTTACAGTTGGGCAACAAAGCGCAAGTATGGACGGCTACCTTCAAGCTGTTAGTACTATTCCTATGCTTAAAGTTGAGCAAGAGCAGGAACTTGCAAAAAGACTTCAGGAAGAAGGCGATCTTAGTGCTGCAAAGCAACTCATTATGTCGCATTTGCGCTTTGTAGCGCACATAGCTAAAAGCTACTCGGGTTACGGGTTACCTCAAGCTGATTTAATTCAAGAAGGTAACATCGGACTGATGAAAGCAGTAAAACGTTTTGACCCATCAGTGGGTGTACGTTTGGTTTCATTTGCCGTTCATTGGATTAAAGCCGAAATTCATGAGTTTGTGCTTAAAAACTGGCGTATCGTTAAAGTGGCCACGACCAAAGCACAACGTAAATTGTTTTTTAACTTACGTAAAAATAAAAAGCGTTTAGGTTGGTTTAACCAAGCTGAAGTGAGCACAGTAGCTAGCGAGCTAGGTGTGAGTGAAAAAGAAGTACGTGAAATGGAATCGCGTATGAGCGGCCAAGACATGGGCTTTGATTTAACTGGCGACGATAATGATGACGCGCCAACTAGTACTTACTCACCGGTACAGTACTTAACCGATGGTTCTGCTGATTTAGCTGACGACATTGAACAGCAACAATGGCAAGAACAGTCACATACGCGTTTATTTAGCGCTTTGAAAACTCTCGATGAGCGTTCTCAAGATATTGTTAGTGCTCGTTGGCTGTCAGACGATAAAGCAACACTGCAAGAGCTGGCTGAAAAATACAGCGTATCAGCAGAGCGTGTTCGCCAGCTGGAAAAAACAGCAATGAAAAAATTACAAAGCGCGATGAGTTAATCGCACTAAAAACTGATTAAGCCCTGCATGAAAATGCGGGGCTTTTTTTTAACTAAAAAAGCTAACTAAAAAGGTTAATAGAAAGTATCGTTTTTCTTGTTCTGCTTACCTCTAGTCACATCTATGTATCTTTTAATTAAATATACGCTATTTAAAATTAATGAATAAGTTTGGTTTTAATTTAAATACATGATTTTAGTTTGTTTTTAATTTGGGTATATGAAAATATTCGCGCACCTGAGCGACTTATCGCTCAAATCGTAGCCTAAATTAAGTCATTTAATTGCTGGTTTGTTGCCTTTCAATTTCATTTAACGCGAGTATTTACACTCAATATGAACTCATATTCACTAAAGAAAAAAATCTTGCTATCGGTCGTTCTTGCCCTAGCCGTTATTATTGTATTGCTGTCGTGGAATAGCTATACCTCTCAAAAAGCGTTACTGCTAAAAAGCAGTATTGATAACGTAAGCCAATCTGGTAAGCAACAAGCTACGAGTATTGAAGATTGGCTAGCTAGTCGTCAGCAGATAATTAAATCGGTTGCGAATAAGGTTGAGGGCAACACGCTCAGCGCACTTCAGCAAGCAGCATTTTCAGGTGGCTTTCAGTTAACTTACTTTGGAGATAGTAGCGGAAAAATGACTGACTCTGATCCCAGTATTGATCGCACCGGCTACGATCCGCGCACTCGTCCATGGTATAAACAAGCACTGCTTCAAAGTAGCACCGTAATTACCAAACCTTATTTAGATACCGCGTATAATCTGTTGGTTGTTTCTATTGCTAAAACCACGCAAAGCGGTGTGGTCGCGGGGGATTTATCGATTGAGGCCCTGGTCGATAGCGTCAATACAATGTCTTTGCCTGCGGATGGGTACGCCATTATGATGCATAAAGATGGCACTGTGATTGCCTACAAAGACGCTAGAAAAGTAATGGCAGATATTACGCGTATTGACTCGAAAATAAATCATCAATTAATTTTATCTAACAGTCAAAACGGTGAATTTACTCCTGTTTACTTTGAGAGTGAAGACCGAGATAAGCTAGTTTGGGGTGAAAACATTAACAATACAGATTGGCAGTTGTTGTTTGTATTGGATAAACAAACTTTAGAGGCTCCGCTTATTAGTTTATTGTTGACCCAATTAGTGCTGGTTGCAGTAGCACTTTTACTGAGTGTGTTGGCTATTTCATGGTTATTGGGTGTATTGCTCGCCCCTTTGAGCCGAGTGTCGCAAGCTTTATCAACAATTGCAGATGGTAACGGTGATTTAACCCAGCGTATAACTGTTGATACGCAAGATGAAGTTGGGGTTCTGGCTGATAGTTTTAATCGTTTTGTTAGCAGCCAACATGAACTGATCAGTCATATTCGTCAATTAGCTACTGACTTAGACTTTGATGCAGAGAAAAGCTTGATCACCAACCAAAGCAGTGTCAGTGAGTTGCAGCGTCAGCAACAAGAAGTGGCTATGGTTGCTACCGCGGTCACAGAAATGGCGAGTGCAACCCATGAAATTGCCGCTAATGCAGAAAACACCGCAACCGCATCGCAACAATCGGCACAAAGTAGCCGTGAAGGTAAGCTGTTAGTTGATAAAACCAGAAACACGATTAATTCACTCGCGGGCGAAATAGACCAAACTACCACAGTTATTGGTGAATTAAGTTTGCATGCTCAGGCTATATCGAGCATTTTAACTACCATTCAAGAAATTGCTGAGCAAACAAATCTCTTAGCACTTAATGCAGCAATAGAAGCCGCTCGGGCGGGAGAGCAGGGGCGTGGTTTTGCAGTGGTTGCCGATGAGGTGCGCGTGTTATCAAGAAGAACACAAAACTCTACAGCCGAAATTTATACCACTATAGAAACCTTACAAAACACCACTAAAAAAGCAGTGAGCTTGATGGACAGCAGTAAGGGCTATGCCAACAATAGTGTGGATGATGTAAATGCTGCCGCACACGCACTAGAAGAAATTACTTTGGCGGTAAATGAGATTTCTGATATGGCGGGTCAAATAGCGGTTGCAGCAGAAGAGCAAACGCAAGTGACCAATGAAATTACTAGAAATACGGTTGCTATTAAAGATGTAACCGATGAAATAACTACCTCAGCTACCGCGCATTTAAGCCAAGCCGAAGTATTAAAAGACAGAGCTACAGATCTAAATGCCAAGGTAGCGACATTTGTTTTATAAATACCATACTTATAATTGAGTTAAATTAACTGTTGGAGTAAGGCGTTTGCTTACTCCATCAGTTTAATGAAATGGCTTGTTGTTGGGCTATTTGTACATACTTACGTTCTACCAGCTGTGATACTGGTACCAGTTCAAATCCTTGCTCGATTAATTGCGGCAAAGCTTGGCGTAAAAAATCGATAGTTTCGGGGTAGGGGTGCGCTATTGCAATGGCAAACTGATATTTAGTTGCTTTTGACTTTAGCTCTTCTAACCTAAATTGTAGCTGCTCAGGGGTAGTTATATTATCTAAAAATACATGCCGACCAATATTTTCTACCCCCAAAAAGTTAGCTGCATTTTGCGCCTGGCTTAATTCGGTTGTTCGGCTATCGAGAAAATACAACTGACGCTTTTTAAGTACTTCCATGGTCCACTTCATTGCTTGGCTTTGCTGAGTGAGTGCAGAACCCATATGATTATTAACCCCTTTAACTTGTGGCAAACTCGCTAGTGCATTACCGAGTGTTTGTTGAAGTTGTGCTTTATCCATATTTAAAGTAAGCGCCCCAGGGCCTAGCTTTTTACCATTTAAAGCTTGCATAGGCACATGCAACAGGAG
This sequence comes from Pseudoalteromonas sp. S1612, assembly GCF_005887175.1. Lineage (GTDB taxonomy): Bacteria > Pseudomonadota > Gammaproteobacteria > Enterobacterales > Alteromonadaceae > Pseudoalteromonas > Pseudoalteromonas undina. The sequence continues at coordinate 6,862 of NZ_PNDH01000075.1, forward strand.
CTCTTTATTTGACTGACTAGCAAGGGTTGCAAATATTTGAGAATAGGGGGTGTGAGGCAAAATTGAATAAGACAATTGCCCAGGTAAACTTAGGAATTCTAGGTCACGTTGATGATAACCTATGTCATCGATCACTATGGCTATTTGTTTGGCTTTAACACCATAGGGTGTAGCAAATAGGATTAAAAAAAGCCCAGCTAACACCATTAAATTTATAATTTTCACGTTTTATAATTTTTATTGTCTTTAAATAGTTTACCGTTTTTATTGCATGCTAAGTAGCTGTTTTGCTTTTACTAACTGGATATCGGCTAATTCTTCAGCGTTAAAAACGGTGTTTTGTTCTGATTGTTCATTTTTTATTATAGCGGCTTTATTTGTTTGTGGAAGTGTTGTTTGATTAATCGCCACATTTGGAGTTACGCCAATCCCTTCAATAGACTCTCCCAGTGGCGTAAAGTAACGTGCGGTGGTTAGTTTTAAGGCGGTATCGCCGTCGCCTAATGGAATAAGTGATTGCACTGTTCCTTTGCCAAACGACTGACTCCCTACTATTTTTGCACGTAGATTTTCTTTTAACGCTGCAGCCAGTATTTCTGCTGCTGAGGCTGAGTTTTCATTAATCAGGACAACAATCGGAGCACCTTTCAAAATATCGCCGCGTTTAGCGTAAAAAGATTGATTCGAATCATAAAAGCGCCCTTTGGTCGTTACAATTAAGCCATCTTGAAGAAACAGGTCTGCTACCGCAACTGCACTCTTTAAAGTGCCTCCCGGGTTATCTCGTAAATCAATAATTAGGCCTTTTAATGAATGGCCATAATGGTTTTGCATGGCGGCTATTTGCAAGGCAACTTCATGCAAAGTGTGATTAGAAAAGTTATTAATAGCGATATAACCGCTACCTGAGTCAAGTAGTTGCTTAGTTACACTCGTTAGCTTAATTTGTTTTCTACTTAGATTAAATATTAGCGGTGTTTGAGTGTTATTACGGGTAATACTTAGCTGTACTTTACCGTTAGCGCTGTCTTTGATGTATTGTGCAACTAAATCAATCGGACTGTTTTCTACATAGTGCTGATTAACGGCAGTAATTATATCGCCTGAGCGAAGTCCTGCTTGTTTGGCTGGTGAATTATTAATTACTTTAACAATCGTGGTGCGTTGCTCGATGCTTTTTACTTCTATACCTAGGCCGGTATAGCGACCATTCGTGTTATTAAATAATGCATTTAGCTCATTTTTATCTAAATACTTAGAGTAGGCGTCGAGCTTAGAGTATAAGCGTTCAAATTGAGACGAGTTGTATTCAATATACTCACTGTTTTGCAGTGCTAAATCATCAACGTAGTAGGTGTGAATATTAAACAGTATTTCATTTATTTTTTGGCTTTCTAAGTCTTTAACCGAGCTTGCATAGGCTGTATTTATAAAGCCAAAAAACACTAATAAAACAAATAAGATAAAACAAAAGCAGGGTGCACGCTTTTTCACAGAGGTTTTTTGTTGGCAAATGTGTGTGTTTATCATAACTGCCTCTAACAGGATGCAGCTATTTTGATATTAAATACGCCTGCACCATTTTATGGGATTAACAGCACGCCCTTTATGACGTATTTCAAAGTATAGACCAGAATCGGCTTGTCCACCGCTTTGCCCAACTAATGCAACACTTTCACCTTCTCTGACCATATCACCCACGTCTTTTAGCAAGGTTTGTGCGTGTCCGTATAAGCTCATAAAACCTTGACCATGGTCAAGTACGATTACCCAGCCATAGCCTTTTAACCAGTCGGCAAATACTACTTGGCCATTATCAATGCTATTAACTGAAGTCCCTTCAGATGCAGAAATTAATACACCTTTCCAGTTTATTCCGCCGTGCTTACGTTGACCAAACCTATGCGCTAATTTTCCTTTGCTCGGCCAGTTTAATTTTCCTTTATTACGATTTAAGCCAAGTAGTTCAATTTTTGTAACTTTTTCTTCTTCTTCAAGTTCTTTGATAGTGGCGATCAGAGTTTGTTCGTTTTCTTCTAAATAGCTAATGGAATTTTTGGTTTTATTTAACTGCTTTTTTAGGTTTTGTAAGCTTGCTTGGCGCTCATTTTTAGCCCCAAGAAGTGCTGCTTGTCGTCTTTTTTGTTCTTCAAATAAAGCAACGAGCCTCTCTTTTGTTTTCGCAAGCTCAGCTTGATTTTTTGCAATCTCAACTTGCAGTGCTTTAAGATCATCAAGTTGCTTTATACGAGCTTTATTCAGGTAGTTATAGTAGCTAAGTGTGCGTTCAAATTTGGCGGTATCTTCTTGGTTAAGTAGCATTTTTGAATAGTCATCGCTACCTGCCATATAAGCACTTTTTAACTGTGCTGCTAAAATACGTTGAAATTGGGCTTGTTGTTTTTCAAGCTTTGCCGCGCGTTGTTGTTGCTCTGCTTGCTGTTGTTGTGTTTTTTTAACGGATTGCTCAGCCATATTAAGTGCTTTAGCGTTTTTCGCTATAGCGAGCTCATGTGTTTTTAGTTTTTGCTGCTGTTTAGCTATTTCTTTTTGCTGTTGTTGAAACTCAGCTTGGCTTTGCTCTAAAGCAACTTGTACTTGGGATAGGTCTTTTTTGGTACGATCTTCATTAGCCACTGCAACGCCAGTGGCTAATGAGTTTAGTACACATATACACGCAATGATGCGGCATGCGCTTTTATTCATAAATTATTTCAACACCATAATTGGCGAACCTGTCATTTCTGCAGGTTGTTCCAAACCCATTAAATGCAGCATAGTAGGTGCAACATCGCTCAAGGCTTTACCGGTATGCGCTTGTGCGTCACGACCTACATAAATAAAGGGTACTGGCTCGCTAGTATGTGCTGTGTGCGCTTGGCCTGTTTTAAGGTTTGCCATTTGCTCTGCATTACCATGATCAGCAGTTATTAGTGCTTCTCCACCATATTCTTTAAGGGCATCAACTACGCGACCAATACAGCTATCTACTGCTTCACAGGCTTTAACTGCCGCCTCAAATACACCTGAGTGGCCTACCATATCGCCATTAGGGTAGTTACAAATAATGGCATCATACTTTCCACTTTTTATTGCTGCAACGAGTTTATCGGTAAGCATTTGTGAGTTCATTTCTGGCTGTAAATCATACGTTGCTACTTGAGGAGATGGGATCAGCTCGCGAGTTTCGCCGTCAAACTCATTTTCGCGTCCGCCACTGAAGAAGAAGGTAACGTGGGCATATTTTTCAGTTTCAGATATACGTAGCTGAGTTTTACCTTGTTTTTCAAACCATTCGCCAAGTACGTTATTAAGCGGCGTTGGGCCAAAAGCTACTGGCGCATCAATATCAGCAGCGTATTCAGTCATCATCACAAAGGCACTAAGCTCGGGCGATTTTTTCTTATTAAAGCCGTCAAAATCAGGTTCGACAAAGGCGCGAGTGATTTCGCGTGCGCGGTCTGCTCTAAAGTTGGCAAATATAATGGTGTCGCCATCATTTACTTTTACTGATTCGCTACCTTTTGGGGTAATAGTACTGGCTGCTACAAATTCGTCATTTTCATCGCGCTCATAAGCCGCGTTAAGTGCGTTTACGCCATCTTCATAATCAAAGTCGCCTTCACCTAGGGTGATTAAATTATACGCTTTTTCAACACGGTTCCAGCGGTTATCTCTGTCCATGGCATAGTAACGACCAATTAATGAGGCTAAACGGCCACATTTAAGTTCGCTAAACAAGGCTTCAATACGCTCAATTGATGCTTTAGCACTGCGTGGGGGAGTATCTCTGCCATCTAAAAAGGCATGAAAGTACACCTCTTTAGCGCCGCGTTTTGCAGCCAATTGTATACTCGCCACAATATGATCTTCGTGACTATGAACGCCACCAGGGCTTAGCAGTCCCATAATATGAACGGCTTTGTTGGCATGAACAGCTTTATCAATGTTTTCAACCAGTGCAGGGGTTGTATCAAATTCGCCATCATCAATGGCTTTTGTGATGCGAGTAAAATCTTGATACACAATACGACCAGCACCTAAATTAACGTGGCCAACCTCAGAATTACCCATTTGACCAACAGGAAGACCCACATCTAAACCCGATGCTGAGATTAATGTATGAGGGCGAGTTGCCCAAAGCTCATCTAATACAGGGGTATTAGCAGCTAAAATGGCATTGCTTTGCTCATCTTCTCTGTATCCCCAGCCATCTAAAATCATTAATACCAGTGGTTTTTTATGCTCTGTCATAGTCACTCCTGAATAATTAGCGTTGCTAAAATACACGCTAACATTAATGCCAACATGCCAAGCTTAAGCATACCGTGTTTTATAGCTAGGATCAGCAATGAAAAGAAGATATTAAAAATTTTCAATGAGCTCACTCTCTCAATTGAATATTTTAAAGGGTTAGGTTATTTTTCAGTTAAAAGAGCACTACATTGTGGCTTTCACGCGTGCTTAAACTCGCATTTTTAGCTGATTTGGGTATACTTGCGCGGCTAATCCCTATTTTATTCAAGTATTGAATAGGCTTGTGGGGTAAGTTAAGCCTATGTGTAGGTAAAACTCAGAGTAGCCTAGCAGTGCTCTAAATTGACTTATTGATGAGTGACTGCTCATTGTGTAAGTACAATAAATATGAATTAAATATCTAAAACACCTTGTTTTAGCATGTAACTTTATAGTGGAAGTCGAATGGATCAATATATTGAATTTGTCTCAAATCATCCAATTCTAAGCCTAGCTTGGGTTGCGATTGCGTTTCTTATTGTTAGTGGCGCAATAAAAAGTAAATTTTCAGCAATTCGTCAGATCAATCCTCAGCAGTTAACGTTACTTATTAACCGCGAAGACGGTCAGGTTGTTGATATGCGCGGGCAAAAAGAGTTTAAAACAGGTCATATTGCCGGTGCTGTGCACTTAAACCCAGAAAAAGCTAAAGAATCTGATTTCTCAACCCTTGAAAAGTATAAGAGCAAACCCATTATAGTGGTATGTGCTGCAGGCATGACTGCCTCAGGTGTTGCAACCGCAATGCATAAAGCAGGCTATGAACAGGTTTATGTTTTATCTGGCGGTATGGGTGCGTGGCAATCAGCAAGTCTGCCAACAACAAGCGGTCGCTAATATCTCTTAGCTAAACCGATTAAGGATTAATTATGAGTAACGTTGTTTTATACACCAAAGGATATTGTCCTTTTTGTCATCGCGCATTAGCGCTGTTAGACAGCAAAGGTGTAGAATACACAAACATTGATATTGGCGTTCAGCCAGAGCTTCGCGATGAAATGATCGCCAAAGCCGGTGGCGCAAGCACGGTTCCACAAATTTTTATCAACGATGAACACATCGGTGGCTGTGACGACATGATGGCACTAGAAGCACAAGGTCACCTTGACGCTAAGCTGAGTGCTTAATTTAATTAATTATAATAAATAACAGGTTAGGAATAACAATGAACGAACAAAATCAAAATGCAGCAGCAGAAGCTGATGCAGGCGCACAGTTTACTATTCAACGTATTTACACTAAAGATGTGTCGTTTGAAACGCCAAATTCACCAGCTATTTTTCAAAAAGAGTGGGCTCCAGAAGTAAAATTAGATTTAGATACACGCTCTAATAAGCTTGATGAAGGTGTTTACGAAGTTGTTTTAGCGTTAACTGTAACAGCATCTATCGGTGAAGAAACTGCGTTTTTGTGTGAAATTCAACAAGCAGGTATTTTTACTATTGCTGAAGTTGAAGAGATGCAATTAGCACACATGCTAGGTGCATTCTGTCCTAACGTGTTATTCCCATATGCACGTGAAGCGGTATCGAACTTAGTAAACCGTGGTACGTTTCCACAACTTAATCTTGCGCCAGTTAACTTTGACGCATTATTTGCACAGTACATGCAGCAACGCACAGCGCAAGCTGAGCAGGCTTCAGCAGACGCATAATTTATGAATACAGCAACATCAGCTGTTACTGTTTTAGGGGCGGGGTCATATGGCACCGCCCTTGCTATTTGTTTAGCCCGAAATGGTCACAAAGTGACTTTATGGGGGCGCAATAGCCAAGACGTTGCGACGCTTGCAGCTGAGCGAAAAAATCAACGTTACTTACCTGATATTCCTTTTCCTGACACCTTAACTCTTGAAGCCGATTTACAGCATGCAACAGCAGCTAGCGATATTGTTTTAGTTGTTGTGCCAAGTCATGCGTTTGCTGACACGTTAAAGCAAATTAAACCGGCTTTGCGCTCTGATGCAAAAATAGCGTGGGCTACTAAAGGGCTTGAGCCAGATACTGGGCGTTTATTGCAAGAAGTGGCAGTGCAAGAACTCGGTGAAGAAGTACCATTAGCAGTGCTTTCGGGGCCAACTTTTGCCAAAGAAATGGCGAAGGGCTCACCAACCGCTATTTCGGTGTCATCAACGTCATCAGCATTTGCGAAACAAATTGCCGATTTATTACATTGCGGTCGCTCGTTTAGAGTGTACAACAATGACGACTTTATTGGCATACAGCTTGGTGGTGCGGTTAAAAACGTAATTGCTATTGGTGCAGGGATTTCTGATGGTGTTGGCTTTGGTGCAAATGCACGTACCGCGCTTATTACCCGTGGTTTAGCAGAGTTATCGCGTTTGGGTTGTGCCCTAGGTGCAAAGCCAGAGACCTTTATGGGGATGGCTGGGTTAGGCGATTTAATTCTAACCTGTACCGATAATCAGTCGCGCAATCGCCGTTTTGGTTTAGCCTTAGGTCAAGGTGAAAGTGTTGATGATGCGATTGCATCAATCGGCCAAGTAGTTGAGGGATTTAGAAACACCAAAGAAGTGTATTTACTCGCGCAGCGTGCTGGTGTTGAAATGCCAATCACTGAGCAAATATACAAAGTACTTTATGAAAATAAAGACATGAAAGCAGCTGCTATGGCCTTATTAGGTCGTGAACAGAAATCAGAATAAAACGAACTGTTAGGTTTTAGGTGACAGGTATTTTGTTTACCTAAAACCTAAAACCTA
>NZ_PNDH01000076.1:0-391 GCF_005887175.1 Pseudoalteromonas sp. S1612
ATATTGGGGTCTGTTGACCTTTGCGGATTAAAATTTGTTCAAACTAGGGGCGATTAAATCGCGGCGCGAGGTTTGTAACCTAGTGGGCTAAGTAAAAACCGAGCAAAGCTTCCGCGTCCTGCTTACGCCCCTTACCTACATCCATGTAGGCAACAAAGAGTAAATCGCCCCTAGGCAGAACCCATCGGGCAGCGCCTGTTTGGCATTGATGCTGCGTTATCGCCTATTTATGGGGAATAACCACACCACATAGGCTCTGCCTTGCCTAAATACCAAACAGACTGCTGCAAATTTAACCTTGAAAGGTCAACAGACCCTAATCGAGTGATGAAGCAACACTGTTGTATGGCTCTTTATTAATAGGCAGTGCTTGCTTAACACTTATTTATGG
>NZ_PNDH01000077.1:0-222 GCF_005887175.1 Pseudoalteromonas sp. S1612
TGGCAACCCAGAATCATTAAAAGCGTCGAGAATTCGCCTTTTAAGACTTAGAAAATTCTGCTTTAGAAAGCTCGCCGTTTTTATCCGTATCAAGCTCTGTAAACTTACTCATAAGTGAGGCATCTACTGATGCTTCAGCTTGGCTTATTGCGCCATTACCATCCACATCCAGTGTGTCAAAATCTGTTGCAGCAAACGCCACAGATGAAGAAGCAAGTGCCA
>NZ_PNDH01000078.1:0-505 GCF_005887175.1 Pseudoalteromonas sp. S1612
CGATGTGCTTCTAATTAAACATCACATTTTTATTTTTAACTTATTTTTTATAAATGAAAACATAAAACTGGCTTCGAATGTGTAATACCTAACCAGTATATAGCAAAAAGTGATTAAGCTTAGCGCTTAACCTTACAACCCAATGAAGGAATTACGTTATGACAACATTTAAATCAACACTGGTATTAATGGCACTTGCTTCTTCATCTGTGGCGTTTGCTGCAACAGATTTTGACACACTGGATGTGGATGGAAAAGGCGCAATAAGCCAAGCTGAAGCATCAGTAGATGCCTCACTTATGAGTAAGTTTACAGAGCTTGATACGGATAAAAACGGCGAGCTGTCTAAAGCAGAATTTTCTAAGGCTTAAAAGGCCAATGCACAACGCTATTACATATTCTGCGTTGCGCAAAGACTACCTAAATAGGCAAGGGAGCCTATGAAAGAGAATAACGAGGATGTACGGTTGTATCGTTCAGTTAATTAAGTTATACGCAACCAGTG
>NZ_PNDH01000079.1:0-408 GCF_005887175.1 Pseudoalteromonas sp. S1612
TCGGCTTCAAGCTCAGGCTCTTCTTCTGGTTCAGATTGCTCGTCTAAGCCATCAACTGACCAATCAGGTGCTTCTACATAATCATCACTTGTTTGTTCTAACTCGCTCAGTAGCTCATCAACGCTATCGAGGTTTTCATCATTGTACTCATCAAGCGCGTCTTCTGGATCGAGTAAATTAGAAGACGTATCGGTAAAATCATCTTCTGATTCAACATCAAGTTCAGGCTCAGCTGCAGTTTCTGACTCAGCTGCAACTTCAGGCTCTGCTTCAGGTTCAGGCTCAACTTCAAGCTCTGACTCTACTTCAATTTCAGGCTCTACTTCAAGTTCAGGCTCAGCTTCAATTTCTGGCTCTACCTCAGGCTCAGGCTCAGGCTCAGGCTCAGGCTCAGCCTAAGCAGCAGGA
>NZ_PNDH01000080.1:0-323 GCF_005887175.1 Pseudoalteromonas sp. S1612
ATTTCGCGGATAGAGAGTGCTGCAGTCATACTGCTTTGTAGATTACTTAAAATAAGTAAGTGGCGTCCCCAAGGGGATTCGAACCCCTGTTACCGCCGTGAAAGGGCGGTGTCCTAGGCCTCTAGACGATGGGGACGCAGAAATTGGTTTGCAAATCACTGATTTGCTATTTCTGCGTAAGATGAGCCGAGCCTGCGAGGCGAATGGCATTATCTTCTCAGAAACATTTTCTGTGTCACTAGGACAACTGAATGGTTTGACTCGTTTCAGGCGAGTTGCTTAATAACACTGCACTTCCCTATTTAAAATAAGTAAGTGGCGTC
>NZ_PNDH01000081.1:0-8556 GCF_005887175.1 Pseudoalteromonas sp. S1612
CCTAGAACCTAGAACCTAGAAACTAGAACCTAGAGGGAATTTTATGAAACTCGAAGATATTCGTCGTGAATACCTGCAAGATGCGCTTAGTGAAGACAACTTGCTTGATGATCCGTTTAAGCAGTTTGAAACTTGGCTAGAGCATGCTGTTGGTAGTAACTTGCCTGATCCTACAGCTATGGTCGTCGCTACGGTCGATGAAACCGGTCAGCCTTCACAGCGTATTGTATTGTTAAAACATTTAGATGATAACGGGTTTGTATTTTTTACTAATACCGGTTCACGTAAAGCACAAGAGCTTAAAGGTAATAATAAAATCTCCTTGCACTTCCCATGGCACCCAATGGAACGCCAAGTAATTGTGTATGGTGAAGCGCAGCCATTACCTACATCGGCAGTCGCTAAATACTTTTTATCTCGCCCTAAAGAAAGTCAATTAGCCGCTTGGGCGTCGCAACAAAGCCGTCCAGTTTCGTCGCGTAAGGTGCTAATGGAGACCTTTGCCAACATGAAAAACAAGTTCGCTAAAGGTGAAATTCCACTTCCTGATTTTTGGGGAGGGTATTGTGTTGTGCCGCAAAAAATCGAGTTTTGGCAAGGCGGAGCGCATCGCCTGCATGATCGCTTTATGTATCAGCGTCAGGCCGATAATAGCTGGCAAATAACCCGCTTAAATCCTTAGTTGGCTGCTGGTTTTGCAATTTATAGACTCGCATTGTCATCTTGATTTTAGTGAGTTTGATACAAACCGCGAATCACTTATTAATGCCTGTGTAGCAAAGGGCATTAATCAATTTATTGTGCCAGGTATTAGCTTGGCGCAATCTCAGAAATTACTCGAGTTTAAAGCAACCTACCCACAAATTAGAATAGCTGCAGGGCTACATCCTTACTTTTTAGAGCAACATCAGCAATCGCACTTAGAATCACTACATAACTTTGCTAAAACAAACAAAACTCAGTTGGTGGCTATTGGGGAATGTGGGCTAGATCGCAGTATCGAAAATCTTGAAAAACAAACCTTTCTGTTTGAGTATCAAATAGCGCTTGCTAATGAGCTTGAGTTACCGCTGATTGTGCATCACAGACAAAGCCATGATTTAATAGCGCAATCGTTTAAGCGTTGTCAGCCTAAATATGGCGGTGTGATCCATGCTTTTTCAGGCTCAATACAACAAGCACAGTATTATATAAAAATGGGCTTTAAGCTTGGAGTGGGTGGGGTTATAACCTATGAACGGGCTGCTAAAACACGTGCGGTTGTAGCAAAGCTTGAGCCACAGCATTTAGTGCTTGAAACTGATTCACCTTCAATGCCGCTAAATGGTTATCAGGGTGAAATAAATACCCCTCTGCATATTCCTAACGTGTTTAATGCGCTTCATAGTTTAAAACCAAATAGCGATAAATATCGATTAGCTGAGCAGCTTTATGATTCGTGCTCTGAGGTTTTTTGTATATAGCGATTTACTTGCCAGCGTTTTAACCCTCGGCCTAATTGCCAAGTAAAAATACAGGCAATCACTAGCATGAGTAACACTTGGCGACCTAAATCGTGAAAATGATTATGGCTTGAAGATACCGCAGCGCGCGTTAAATAGGTAATAGATACAAAGCCAATAGGGCGATTGTCGTCAGAAATAACTTGTTCAACAAACGGTGTTTTTAATTTACTAATGCCTGGTGATGAGTCTGGTAATAAACCATATACATGATGTGATTGCCAGTTATCGCTGCTTGCAAGCACTACACCTTGTTTATCATAAATGGTGGCTGAAAGAACAAACTCATCTTTACTGATATTGTTGCATAAGGTGGTGAGCTGCGATTTGTTTTTTTCTATTAGCGGTTTTTTGGCATTCAGTGCCATAAACTGAGTGAGTGACTTGGCTGCACTATTGGCACTATCGTAAAGTAGTTGATGGCTTTGGTGGCTACTGTTTATTCCTACCCAGCTTAATAATACAAAGCAACCCGCGGCCAATAACAAACGAATTAAACGCTTTTTTTGCGAGGCTGTAAGTGGATTTTTAAGATGGTTATTTTTCATAGTCACCGTATATGCTGCTGACAGCATTTTGATTTGATGTTACAACTACACTATAACCCTAAATCCCCCCTGATGGCGAATTTTGTATCTCATATCCTTATTATCAATGAGCTAAATGTCAGGAAATATAAACGGAGATCCCATGTCGAACGCGAACATGGCACAGCAAAGCGCTGAGCTATTATCATCATCACTTATTCTTAATAAATGGTTTAGCTACCAACAAGGTGTTTTTACACCACTAAATACAACACCAAACAGAAACCAAGGGTTATTTAGTATTGCCTTTGGCGGTGATTTTAATATTCAGCATATCAATAGCATTATTGAGTTTTTTGCGTCTCACCAGCAAAAAGTAACGGCTATTTGTCAATATCAGCCAGATTTAGGGTTATCTCCGGCATTATGTTTTTATATAGAAAATGCAGAGCGCGCAATAAACCCACTTGAACTTCAAACTTTTGCAAATACCTTGGCGTGTCAGTTAGTGCAAGTAACTAGCCCCCCAGATTTACAAAAACCAGGATTATTGGTAATGGATATGGATTCAACAGCCATTACTATTGAGTGTATTGATGAAATTGCACGCTTAGCGAATGTATACGACGAGGTTGCCAACGTAACCGCGCAGGCAATGGCAGGTAAGCTTGATTTTAGCGAAAGCTTACACCAGCGTGTTGCCAAGCTCGAAGGCATTGAAAAGAGCTTAATTGATGAGCTTAAAAGTGCACTGCCTTTAATGCCAGGTATTAAAGCGTTATGCCAAATTTTAAAACACCACGATTGGTATTTAGCGATTGCATCGGGCGGCTTTGTGCCGTTTGCTGAGCGAGTGCAGGAGCTGATTAATTTAGATGAAGTGCATGCTAATGTGCTGGAATTTAAAGACAATAAACTAACTGGTAAAGTGTTAGGTGGGATTGTTGATGCTGTGCAAAAAGCGGTTGTTTTAAACGCGCTACAACAAAAGCTGGGGCTTGAAAAATGCCAAACAGTTGCCATAGGCGATGGTGCAAACGATTTAAAAATGATGGCTCAAGCTGGCTTAGGCGTTGCTGTACATGGTAAACCAAAAGTAGTTGAGCAAGCCCAAGCAGCTATTTGCCAAGGCTCGTTATTACAACTGTTATATATGCTGGCGGTTCCGCTAAACCCATCACAGGTTTAACGTAAACGATTTAACCAGATTAGCTTTCGTCTAGACATTTGCTCAACCTGTTGTTGGTTGAGCGCTAAATGCTCAAGTGCTTCATCACTTACATCAATAATGTCGCCCACACCTGATACAGACCATAATGCATCCTCTAAGTCTTTGGCCTTGTGAATTGCGTATTGGCTAACGTATTTTAGCTCGTTTGCTAAGTAGTCAGTATCGAGTCGACCAGTGCGAGAAATATATAAACGCATTATAAAAACCAGCTCAGACTTCAGTCCTTTGCTTACTTGCTGTTTAAACTCGCTACAGTCAGTACCTAAAACACATTGGCTGCTAATGGCATCGGCTATATTTTCTTTTTTAGGATCAAAGTTAATTACTAAACTAAACTCTAGCGGCGGATCTTGACGGGTGCGATCTTTAATATTAGGGGTGATCACTTCAATAATATGCGCTTTAGTAATAATATTTGATAAGTCTGTTTTAGCATTCAACAAGGCAAAATTTTGTAAAATAACATGCAGTGGGCTTGGATATAAACCAAATCCCATGGCGCCAATTTCAAAATGCGCCATTGATTTATGTAAATAAATCGGAAACTGGCAAAGCGTTTTTGTTACCATATTTCTAAGTGCTGTAGAAAGCCCAGGTACTTTAGGTGACTCTTCAGCAACTTTTAATTTTTGTTTATTACTATTGATTAAAAGGGTAAAAAAATCGACCCCAGTATGAGATGAGCCTTTATCTGCATGCGCTTTCAAATTAATCGTAGTCTGCGATTTGCTCACTGCCATGACTTCATATTGAATAAGATTTAATGAATAGTTTTTGGTAATTTTTTGCAAATCAGGAAATGATAACGAAACAATATCGCCTTTTTTAAAGTCCACTTCTTGATTGCACTCTAGCTGTAAGCCAAATATTGAAAAATCACGGGTATGCCCATGCAATACCGCATCACGAGTATTAATCACTACATTAGTTTTGTATAAATAGCGTTTATTAGAGCGAAGATTTACATACTCTAGAGGCACGGTGTTGAGCTCCGGTGGAGATGCATGCTTACTATGGCCAAAATATTTTAATTTATTGGCTAAGGCTTTATCAAATTCATATTGTTGATAATGCTGTTGCTCATGCTCATTACCAACTTGGGTAAGTAGCATTAAATATTTTACGTCTTTTATCGCGCCTTCAACACGTGGTGAAGGTGGTTTATTCAGTTTCTCAATATCTTTACCTAAAGAGTTAGGTAAAGATAAAGGAATATAAGCATCTTCAGTATGACTCGGCATTAGTTGTAATTTAAAGCAACGCCAACTGTCTCTTCGGCTACCAAAACCAAAAAATAACGCTTTTAATTGTGTTTGTTGTTCAAGCTCAGAACGAGTTGCTGAGTAGTAATAAATTTTTCCTGCAGAGACATGGGTAAAGGTATACAAATATTCTTCTTTTACTGCCACAGGTTTTAGCGCCAAGGTACGAATACGCTTATGATTTAACACATTGTAAAGACATGATTTTTTGCGTTCATCAGTAAAGTAACGCTGAATAAATAAACTGTTCTCAGTGGTTAAGCTCAGGCTAGGATAATAAACGCCGTTTTGCTGGCTAATAAAAACATATAAAGAATTAACCCTAGGAATATAATATTGTTCATACCCTTTAGAAATAACCGCATCCAGGGTGTTATCTAAATTCACTTTATAACGGCGTTTATTACCATGAATAAAGCTTTCTAAAAAACGATCAAACGCGCTGTTATTTTCTTCAAATGTACGCTTTAAGCGGATATGATTAAATTCTTCAGAGGTGTTTTCTATCGCAACGACTTCATATTTAACGCCACTTTTGAGGCCAAGCTGAAAATCTTGCTCTAAGCCTACTAAATGCATATTTATAAGCTGACCTTTTTTTAAGTTATAGCGCGACGCCAACTTAATTTTACAACCACTGAGTGAAATATCAGAAGTACTCGCATCGATTTTTGCTTGCCCGTCATACTCAATAGTAATTTTAATTGAGTAATTCATCCGCTCTTCACTGCGATTTTCATAAGCTGCAAATTTAATAACGTTGGTGGTCAGTTCATGTTGTGGTTTAGCTTCTACTTTTTTTGGTGTAATTGATTGCTGTTGTAATACGCGATAATTATTTTCGGTATTCATTACCGCTTCGTATACTGCAAGGGTGTAATCTTTATGTTGTTTTATGGCCGCTTCGAATACTTCAATAGCGGTGTCATCCATAAAGTGTTGCTTGCCCTTGTATTCATATGGTTTTACTTGGCCAGTAACTAAACCACGAAGATCAATAAAGCGGTCTATCGGCTGAGATAAACGCGACATTTCCATTTTTATTAAAAACTGCTCGGGTTTAGTTAACTCGGCAGTTTTTGACTTGAAAATGAGATCAAACTTAGCATTTCCCAAATACTGTTTTAATTCATTTACAAGCGCTTCATGCTTAAGCAATACGTCATCAGCCATTTATAAATCATCACCGTCTAATTTAAAAAGTAGGTATACTGTTGCAATTATTTATTAGAATATTTAATAAATCGAATCTCGCAAAACCGCCAAATGCGGTCACGATACTATGCGTAACTATACTTTGTGTTTATTGTTATTTTCTAATAGCCAATTAATTGGCAAGGGTTAATTAGTTTTTTAAAGCAAGAAACATGCCCTAAAGTAGGTTAAGTGAAACTACATTAGTATAGCGTATTTGGTGATACTAAATGCGCTGATCCACAAGACGTTGTTGCTAAGGTAGAGCCAGCAATGGCAAAATAAGCGCTTAACACTGTGTATTTCAAAATAAAGAATAGTAGGTAAGGTTTTAAATGGCTAAAGCGGCAAAAGTAGAGTTTGTTTGTACAGAATGTGGCATGAACTATCAACGTTGGCAAGGCCAGTGTCGCTGTGGCGCATGGAACACTTTAGCAGAGTTTAAACCCTCTGCAGGGCAAAACAAAAAGGTAGCTGCTCGTGCAAGTGTAGGTGGTTATGCCGGTGGCATTGGCGGTGGTTCTAAAAAAATTAATGATGTAGCAACCTCTGAGGCTGAAAAGCAGCTTACTGAAATTGGCGAACTTGACCGTGTACTAAGCGGTGGTGTAACCACCGGCTCGGTTAATATTATTTCTGGCGATCCGGGGGCGGGTAAAACAACACTACTATCTGATTTGGTGGCAAGAATGTCTCAGCGTATGCCATCACTTTACTGTACTGCGGAGGAGTCTCTATCGCAGTTTAAAAATAGGGTTAATCGGTTAAAACTAAATTACAACGAAGATGAACTCTATTTACTGTCAGAAACCAGTGTTGAAACCATTATTGAAGAGCTGGATAAAAACAAAATTAAGTTTGCCGTTATCGACTCTATTCAAGCCGTTGTCACCGATACCGCTAATGGCAGCCCAGGTTCACCTTCTCAGGTAAAAAGTGCAGCTCAAGCATTAACTCAATATTGTAAGCAAAACGACGTGACTATGTTTATTATTGCTCACGTAAATAAGAATAATGAAATAGCCGGCCCGCAAACCTTAGTACACATAGTTGATGCACTGTTACATATTGATACCAACGATGGTCAAGTGCGCACCCTGCGCGCTAATAAAAATCGCTTTGGTGATATAGACACCGTCGGCATTTTTAAAATGTGTGAACGCGGTATGCTCAGTGTGGATAACCCCAGTGAAATTTTCTTATCGGGCTCAACCACTGAATCACCGGGGTCGACAATTACCTGTATCCGTAAAGGAAATCGTAATTTACTGCTAGAAATTCAGTGTTTAACCACTGAAACCGAAGCAGAGTTTCCACAGCGAGTATGTGTTGGTTTAAATATGAACCGGATCAAAATGCTCACCGGTATTTTACGTAAGCACACCAAAACTAAAATATTCCACGATACATTTTTTAATATTGTCGGTGGTTTAAAAATTGATGAATCAGAAACCTGTATTGACTTAGCGCTTGTTACTGCACTTTTGAGTAGTTTAAACGAATTTGTTGTACCTCGAACCACCTGTATTATGGGGGAGTTAAGTTTAAATGGTGATGTACGCCCAATCGACAGTGGTGTGCCCCGTGTTAAAGAAGCGGCGCAACATGGGTTTACTGAAATATTTATCCCATTTCGTAACTACCATAAATCAATGGAAGGGCTGGGTGCCAAAATAACGCCGGTTAAAACCGTGCACGAGCTACTTAGTTTAATTAATTAGCAAACAAAAAGTGCTTAACGACTTATGTTCTCAATGTTAGTCTTGCTTAAAGCCACTTATATAAAGAGTTTAATAAGGAAATAACATGAAAAAATTAGTGATTGCAGCCGCGATTATTGCTGCAGGTGTGGGTGGCGTAAGCTATGCAAACTATGTAGCAACCCAAGAGGTACGCGCTGAGGTTGATAAGCAGTTGGCTTTGGTTAGCGAACAAACAGGTGCCAGCTTTAACTATGCAGAACTATCGGCGAGTGTTATTTCAAATAGTGTTGCCATTAGTAATATAGAAGTGACCAGCCCTGAGGGTGAAAATATTGCCACGGTTGAGCATGTGGAAGTGACAGGTTACGAAACCGATAAAATATCGCCTCATACTGCTTTTACACTGAAGAACTTCCAATTTGATAAAAGCTTTGTCGCTACACTGCCTGCAGATACTAATGCACAACTTGCCTCGGCCAGCTATGATTTACACTCATCATTAGATTACGATGAGCAATCAGGTAACAGTGATATAGTTGTTAAACTACACGCCAACGATATTGCCAGCATTGATATGAATATGGGGCTGGCTAATTCTAAAGCGCTTATGGATGCTTCGCTTGAAATAAGCAAAGCTCAGCAAACAGCAGGTGATACACCGCTTACTTATGAGCAAGAGTTGCAACAGCAAACACTTATTATGCAAGCAATGAGCAAGTTAGAGCCACGCACTATGAGTGTAATGCTCGATAACCAAGGTGAGTTAAGTACTTTGCTAGAAAGTGAATTAGCCAAACAAGGTATGACACTAGAGCAGATGCAAATGATGCTAGCTCAACAGTTACAGCAAGCGCCGGTAACCGAAGAAATAGCGCAAGCATTAACTGACTTTGCTAAAGGCCTAAATTCGCTTAGTGTCTCAGCTAAACTGCCTGAAGGTAAAACCATGATGGAAGTAAATCAGCAGCTAATGATGTTAGCAGGGCAACCCGAAGAGCTGGTTAAATTTATAAATTTAGAAGTAAAAGGCAAATAATAGAATAAGTTGCCAGCTTCCAGTTTAATGTAAAAAGCCGTACTTGATTATTCAAGTACGGCTTTTATTATTTTAGCTGATAGCTGATAGCTGATAGCTGA
>NZ_PNDH01000082.1:0-3606 GCF_005887175.1 Pseudoalteromonas sp. S1612
CCTCGAACCTCGAACCTCGAACCTCGAACCTCGAACCTCGAACCTCGAACCTCGAACCTCGAACCTAGCCCTTAAAAGCGTCTTGTAGTGGTGGCACTACTTGCTTTTTACGGCTTAATACGCCGTCTAGCCATACTTTACCGTCTTCTGGTTTTTCACCATACGCTTGCTCAACTAGGCTAGCATCGTCTGAAGCAATTAGCATTTGTGAGCCTTCTTTCATAATGTCGGTCAGTAGTAAAAATACTGAATGACGACCGCCTTCTTCTTTAAGCTTCGCGATGTCAGCTTCAAGGTCGGCTTTAATCTCGTCAAATACTGCAAGGTCAATAACTTCTAACTGACCAATACCAACAAGGTTACCGTTCATGTTAAAGTCTTTAAAGTCACGCATTACTAAGTCACGTACTGGCGTATCTTCAACGGCTGATTTAACGCGAAACATGTCCATGCCTAGTTCTTTAAAGTCTTCAATGCCTGCAATTTCTGCAAGCGCTTCAACACATTTAATATCGGCCGTAGTACAGGTTGGTGACTTAAAAATAACCGTGTCACTTAAAATAGCGCAAAGCATAATGCCAGCAATGTCTTTAGGGATCTCAACGTTGTAGAAGTCATACATCATTTTAATAATGGTGTTTGAACAACCAACAGGGCGGATCCAACACTCAAGCGGTGTTGATGAGGTTAGGTCACCTAGTTTATGGTGATCAACCACGCCCACTACGCGAGCCTGATCAATATCGTCAGGTGCTTGGGTTTTTTCTGTGTGGTCTACAATATAAACGTCTTCACCAGCATAGCTAAGCTTTAGCTCAGGTGCTTCAAAACCGAATTTATCTAAAATAAATTGTGTTTCCGGTGAAACTTCACCCAGGCGAGTTGGGATTGCTGGTTCATCAATTTGGTTTTTTAAATAAGCCAGTGCAATTGCACCACATATTGAATCTGAATCTGGGATTTTATGGCCCACTACATACATTGACATGACTAAACTCCTTAAAATTTGCCGATATTCTAGCAAAGTCTTTGGGTTTTAACATATAGACAGTGTAATTAAGTTTTGGTTACACTTTAAATCGATATTATTAATTGGAAGACCCACATGCAACTCGGCCGCAAAGGTTGGAACAATGTTATTATTTTTTCGATGTTGATTATGATCTTCTTTTTAAATGGACTGCATAAAAACATAGGGAATGATGAAACACAGGCACAATTGCAGCCACTACTTCCTCCTCAAAGTTTTGTATTAACACTTAAATTTATCGACCAAAAAATTGAGCGTATTGGCACTAGTTGGCGTACTACTGCTTTGCAAAAAAGTGTACCGCTTAGTTGGCAAGGTTCAGAGCAGCAACTTAGTGAGCTAGTGTATTTATGGCAAAATACCGCACTGGTGACCACCACTACACCTGATGCGCTTGATATGAATAAGCCACTATCGGTAGCCACGCTTGAACTCGCCGGTGAGCCCTTACCTTGGGTGTACTTATTATTTGAGGCGAATGGTCAGTATTATTTATTCGATAAAACCAGTCAGCGATTATTGTTGCTAGATTTAACTACTGCAAAACAATTATTTCCAAGTTTTACCTTTTCATAAGTGAGTTTTATTAATGCCTGAATTACCAGAAGTAGAAGTTAGCCGTATGGGCATTACCCCCCATGTACTAAACCAAGTTGTGACTAAGGTAAATATTCATAATGCCAGTATGCGCTGGCCTGTGCCAGATGAGGTGTATCAACTTGAGGGGTTAGTGGTTAGCAGTATTGAACGACGTGCAAAATACTTATTGTTAGAATGCGAGCTAGGCTCGGCTATATTGCATTTAGGTATGTCGGGTAACTTGCGGGTTGTGAACGCCAATGAGCCACTTAAAAAGCATGACCATGTTGAGTTTATTTTAGCGAATAATAAGGCGCTGCGTTTAAACGATCCGCGTCGCTTTGGTTGCTGTTTATGGCAAGCACCCAATGAAGAGCATAAGTTACTTGCTAAATTAGGCCCCGAGCCACTCACCGATGACTTTTTTGCTAAACGTGTTTATGAGCAATCTCGCAATAAAAAAGTGCCTGTTAAACAGTTTATTATGAATAACGCCGTGGTGGTGGGGGTCGGTAATATTTACGCTAACGAGTCGTTATTTAAAGCAGGTATCGATCCGCGAAAAGAAGCCGGTAAAGTAAGCCTAAAACGCTACCAAGCGTTAATCCCAATTATAAAAGACACCCTAGCCGCAGCAATTACTCAAGGCGGCACAACGTTGAAAGACTTTGCCCAAAGTGACGGTAAGCCAGGCTACTTTGCGCAGCAGCTATTAGTGTATGGTCGAAAAGGCCAGCCTTGTGTAAATTGCGACACAGCACTAACAGAAATTCGTTTAGGCCAACGTAGCACCGTTTTTTGTGAGGTGTGTCAGAAGTAATAAAGGTAAAGAGTAAAGTTCTCGGGCTGCGGGTCTCGAAGCTCGTACCTCGCCCCCCGTAGCCCGACACTCGAGCCTAAAACTTTTTGCGGAAAAAACAACCGGCCGGTAGCAATGTAGTTTAAGTGCTGGTATACTCCCGCGTCTGCCACGTTGCGTTCTATGTCCTCATATAGTTTAGCCACTTGTGAGCGGCGAAAAAGTCTAAAACTCGAAGGGGTTGTAGCATACTTAGAGCGGTAGTTAATAATAACTACCTGTGGTTTTAATTGAAAAACATTGGATTTTTATAAATGAAAACGTTTGTTGCTAAACCAGAAACAGTAAAACGTGACTGGTACGTAGTTGACGCTGAAGATAAAACTTTAGGTCGCATCGCTACTGAAATCGCTCATCGCCTACGCGGTAAGCACAAAGCTGAGTACACACCACACGTAGATACTGGTGATTACATCATCGTTATCAACGCTGAGAAAGTTACTGTTACTGGTAACAAATTCAAAGATAAAGTGTACTACGCTCACTCTGGTTTCCCAGGTGGTCTTAAGTCTACTACTTTTGATAAACTTCAAGCTGCAAAGCCTGAAATGATCATCGAAAAAGCTGTTAAAGGCATGTTGCCACGTGGTCCTTTAGGCCGCGCTATGTTCCGCAAACTTAAAGTTTACGCGGGTACTGAGCATAACCATGCTGCACAACAGCCTCAGGTTCTAGACATTTAAGGAGCACTATCATGGCAAATCAATACTACGGTACAGGTCGTCGTAAAAGTTCAAGTGCTCGCGTATTCTTACGCCCAGGCACTGGTAACATCGTAATCAACAAGCGCTCTTTAGAAGAGTACTTTGGTCGCGAAACAGCACGCATGGTTGTTCGTCAAGCTCTTGAGCTTGTAGACATGACTGAAAAATTTGACCTTCACATCACCGTTGCCGGTGGTGGTACTACTGGTCAAGCTGGTGCTATCCGTCACGGTATCACTCGTGCACTTATGGAGTTTGACGAGTCACTACGTCCACAACTTCGTAAAGCAGGTTTCGTTACTCGTGATGCACGTAAAGTTGAACGTAAGAAAGTGGGTCTTAAGAAAGCGCGTAAGCGTCCACAGTTCTCAAAACGTTAATTTTTACGTTATCAAGAATTCAAAAACCCAGCTTATGCTGGGTTTTTTGTTTTT